>CAZHFE010000001.1:0-105780 GCA_964532055.1 uncultured Kaistella sp.
ACCAAAGCATTTCCGATACCGCAAAACTTTTTCTGAATGTTCCGTATTTGTGGAGTGGCAGAAGTTTTTTCGGGATAGATTGCAGCGGTTTTTCGCAGTTGGTGTATAAAGTTCACGGAATTTCTCTGCCGAGAGATTCGTATCAGCAAGCGGAAATCGGTCAAGTTCTGAGTTTTGTAGAAGAAAGTGAACCGGGAGATTTGGCGTTTTTTGAAAACGAAGAAGGAAAAATTACCCACGTCGGAATCATGCTCGAAAACCAGAAAATCATTCATAGCTACGGAAAAGTGAGGATAGATTTGCTGGATTCTTCGGGGATTTTCAATAAAGATTTGGGAAAACACACCCACAAACTGCGGTTTGTAAGAAGGGTTTTGTAAAATTCAACTGCGATGAAAAATATTTCTTTATTACTGAAAATACTTTCGTTTTTGATACTCGTTTTCGTTTGGATTAATGCAGGAACGAATTACGGAAAACTTCCCGAAACCATTCCTATTCATTATGATTTATCGGGGAATCCCGATGGATTCGGTTCTCGAAATACGATTTGGTTTTTGGCAATTATCTGTACAGCAATTTTTGTGATGTTGTTTGCAGTTTCAAAAAGACCAAATGATCCACTTCTGAATCTTCCTCAAAACATAAAAGAAAATCCAATTCTCACCGAATTTGTTGTGAGTATTTTAATGCTGATTGTGATGTCAATGTTCGGAGTGATTGAGTATGAAAGTACTCAGAATGCTTTGGGAGAAAGAGGTAGTTCTGCCACTAATTATTTACTGGGTCTGCTTTTTCTTCTGTTGATTTTTATAATGGTCTATTCTTACCGATTATCACGAAAGAAAAAAGAGAATATATTATAAATTAATCTGCGATATCTGTTAGAAAAAAAACAAAATTAAATTGAATTTCCTCTACAACATATTCGTTTCTTTAATGGTTTTTGGAATGAAAATCGGAGCGGTTTTTAATGACAAATTAAAAAAAGGTATTGCTGGAAGAAACCAAAGCAGCAAAATTGTAAAAGCAAAATTCTCTCCCGATGATAAGGTGATTTGGATGCACGCTGCAAGTTTAGGAGAATATGAACAAGGACTGCCTGTTCTTGAAAAGCTAAAAGAAAAATTTCCGAATCATAAAATTCTGATTACCTTTTTTTCGCCGTCCGGTTACGAAAATGTTGTGAAGAAAAAAACGATTGCAGATGCGATTTGTTATCTTCCTTTCGATAAAAAATCTCGGATAAAAGAATTTGTGTCGAATTTTAAAACCGATATTTTCTTCACCGTAAAATATGATTTTTGGTATAATCTGCTGGAAGAACTGCACTACCGAAACGCAAAAATTTATGTGGTTTCTGCATTGTTTTATGAAAATCAGATTTTCTTTAAAAGTTTTGGGAAATGGTTTGTAAATCAGTTGAGAAAAAATGTGTCTTGGTTTTTTCATCAAACCGAAAATTCCGAAAAATTGGCAAAAAAAATCGGACTGCAAAATTCCTCAACTTCAGGAGACACACGTTTTGACAGAGTTCGGCAGAATTTAACAAGAGAGAATTTTGTGAACTCTATCGAAGAATTTAAGCAGAACAAAACCACTCTCATTTTCGGGAGTTCTTGGGAAGCGGAAGAAAAAATTGCAGAAAATCTTGTGAAAAATCATTCCGAAATTAAAATTATTATCGCTCCGCACGATTTGAAAAGAATTTCGCATTTGCAGAAATTATTTCCGAATTCGGCTTTATATTCCCAATTTTTGACATCCAGCATCCAGCATCCAGCATCCAACATCCTCATTATCGACAGCATCGGTTTGCTTTCCAAACTTTATTCATACGGAGATTTGGCAATTGTTGGCGGCGGCTTTCATTCTGCAGGTTTGCATAATATTCTGGAAGCGGCGGTTTTCGGAATTCCTGTTTTTTTCGGAAATTATTACCGTAAAAATCCTGAAGCAGACGATTTACTCAAAGCCAATGCCGGGAAATCTTTTGATGATGAAATTTCGGCGGCAAATTACATTTCCAAACTTTTGAAAAACCCCGAACTTTTAAAAGAAATGGGGAAAAATGCAGGAAATTTCATTGAAAAACAACCAGATTCTTCGGAGATGATTGTGGAAAATGTTTTAGGTGATTTTCAAAAAACTTGAAAAATTTGTAACCTTTTTGTTTCAGCTTGACTCTATTGTTTTAGAAGTCAAATTTTTTAAACATTAAAACAAATTAAAATGGAAACAAATCAAACAACCCAAAATGTTAATTCAATTTTCAACATTTTAAAATTCACTTTCGTTATCGTTCCGATTGTAGCCGGACTTGATAAATTCACTAATATTCTCTGCGATTGGACACAATACATCAATCCTTCGCTACTCGATATGCTGCCTTTTTCCGGCGGAACTTTTATGATGATTGTAGGGATTATCGAAATTGTTGCAGGAGTTTTAGTTTTTAAAATACCGAAAATAGGAGGGTTGGTTGTTTCTGCATGGTTGGTTTTGATTGCACTTACTTTACTTGCCGATTGGAATTTTGCAGATGTTGCAGTTCGGGATTTGGTAATGGCGGTTTCCGCTTTTTCAATGGCAAAAATGGCACAGGTTTTTGATAACAAATAAATGAATCATCAAGAAAAATATTCAGACAAAGAACTGATAGATAGAATTTTAAATAAAGAAACTGCTTTGTTTGAATTAATTATCCGTCGCCATAATCAAGGACTTTATAGAATCGGAAAGATGTATCGTTTCAATCACGAAGATACGCAGGATTTGATGCAGGAAACATATATTGAAGCATTCGTACATCTTCATCAGTTTGAAAACAGAGCGTCTTTCCGAACCTGGATTTCTAAAATTATGTTCCATCAATGTTATCGAAAAACAAAAAAATGGGAAGAAAAAAATATAAAAACGATAGAAAACGAAATGTCTGTTTTTGAAAATCTTTATTATACGGAAACACAGAATAATGTTATGAATAAAGAACTTGCCTCCGTAATAGAGAAAGCCCTGCTCGAAATTCCGACAGATTACAGAACGGTTTTTACGTTAAGGGAAATCAACGGAATGAGTATTGCCGAAACGGTGGAAATTCTTGAAATTAGTGAGAGTAATGTGAAAGTTCGGCTAAATCGTGCGAAAATGATGCTGCGGAAAGAAATTGAAAAATTTTATAATAAAGAAGAAATTTTCGAGTTCAATCTCATTTATTGTGACGAAATGGTAAATCGTGTAATGGAGAGAATTACTTCCGACACACATCTCCCAAATTCCATCAATTAAAAATTTTCGAATATTTCATAAATCCGTTAAACGCCCAGTTTGCAGTGTAGTACCAAGATTTTAGTGTAGAAAATTTCATATAATCTTTATAAACCAAATATTGGTCTTTCATAATATTGGTTTTTTTTCGTGAAATACTTGCAGGGTGCATTCTGTATTTCGCCATTGTTTTTGGGAGCGGTTTTCCTATGGAAATTTTCTTTAAAAGAGTCAGCCACATAACATGGTCTTCACGTTTGCTTCCCTCGGGAAAATATTCTTTGCCAACCCTTTCGGAATCATACATTGAACTTAATAAAGACAATCTGCATGTTTTCAGAAGATTATTAAAAGTTACAATTTTATCCGCTTCAAAATCGCCAATTTTAGTTGGATTCAGGTTTTCGTCGCAACGCGAATAATTGGAGTAAGCGAGTTCTGCATTTTCCCTTTTCATAAAATCTACCATTTCTTCGAGAAAATCAGCTTCCCAAAAATCGTCTGCATCAAGGAAAGTGATGAATCTTCCGGTTGCATTTTCTAGGGAAATGTTTCTTGCATGTCCTGCTCCACAATTTTTTTCGGTTCGATAAATTTTGATTCTGCGGTCGTTTGTTTTTTCTAGAATTTCTATGGAATTATCCTGTGAACAATCATCCGTAACCAGCCATTCCCAATCGGTAAAATTCTGATGAAGAACAGAATCAATCGTTTCCTGCAAAAATTTTGAAGAATTGTAACAAGGCGTGATAATAGAAACTTCCGGCATTTGCGAGTTTTTGCAAAGATAAAGAAAGATGTTGGATAGTGGAAGCAAGAACACATTCAGTATTCGGAGCCAAAAAACTTCCCACTTCCAAACTTTTTCTTAAATTTGTCAATCTTAAAAAACAATCAGAATATTATGAATCTTCACGAGTATCAATCCAAAGAGATTTTATCGAAATACGGTGTTTCAATACAGCGCGGTTTTGTTGCCAATAATGTAGAGGAAGCAGTTGCTGCTGCCGAAAAACTCACTGCCGAAACCGGAGCAAACGGTTGGGTGGTAAAAGCACAAATTCACGCAGGTGGACGAGGAAAAGGGGGTGGTGTAAAGTTTTCACCCAATATGGACAAATTGAAAGAAAATGCAGGGAACATTCTCGGAATGCAGTTAATAACCCCGCAAACTTCTGCCGAAGGTAAAAAAGTAAACTCGGTTTTGGTGGCAGAAGATGTCTATTATCCGGGTGAAACGGAAACCAAAGAATTTTATATTTCTATTCTTTTGGACAGAGCGCAGGGAAAAAACACAGTTGTTTACTCAACAGAAGGAGGAATGGATATTGAGCATGTTGCTGAAGTTACACCACATCTCATTCATAAAGAAACCATAGATCCTACTTTAGGTTTACAAGGTTTTCAGGCGAGAAAAATCGCCTTCAATCTCAGTTTGGAAGGAAATGCTTTCAAAGAATTTACAAAATTCATCACCAATCTTTACAATGCTTATGTAGGAATTGATGCATCACTTTTTGAAATCAATCCGGTTCTGAAAACGTCCGACAACAAAATTATCGCCGTAGATGCAAAAGTAACTTTAGATGATAATGCTTTGTTCCGTCATAAAGATTTGGCTGAACTTAGAGATAAAAGAGAAGAAGACCCAATGGACGTTGAAGCGGGAGATGCAGGTTTGAATTTCGTGAAATTGGACGGAAACGTTGCCTGCATGGTAAACGGAGCTGGATTGGCAATGGCGACAATGGATATCATCAAACTTTCTGGCGGAAATCCTGCAAACTTCCTTGATGTTGGCGGAACTGCAGATGCGCAAAGAGTACAAACCGCTTTCGGAATTATTTTGAGAGACCCGAATGTAAAAGCAATTCTGATTAATATTTTTGGCGGAATCGTGCGTTGCGATCGTGTTGCACAAGGTGTTGTAGATGCGTACAAAGCTATGGGAAGTTTACCTGTTCCTTTGATTGTTCGTCTTCAGGGAACCAACGCTGTTGAAGCAAAACAATTGATTGACAACTCAGGTTTACCTGTTCATTCTGCAATTACGCTGGAAGAAGCGGCAAATAAAGTAAAAGAAGTTTTGGCTTAAACCCAAACACATAATAAAAAAAATCTTCTTTCATTGAAAGAAGATTTTTTTATGTCCTCATTTTTTAAAAATGATGATTCGGATTTTGATTTTCAGCGGTTTGCTGTTTCGCCAGTTCTGCCGCTTGTTTTTCTAATTCTTCTTTCTCTTTTTTCAGCTGTTTTAGTTCTTTTCTCTTTTGCTCTTCTTTTAGTGCGGCTCCTTTGCTAAGGTAACCTACAATACCTCCAATAATTAAACCGATTCCGATTCCGGCAAGAATTCCCATTAAACTAATGGGTTCAAAAAGTCTCACCAATGAAAACTGAGGCAGCATATAATACAGCAAAAAAGACAACCCGAGAAGCAATAATCCTATAAAGTGTAAATTTTTCATTTTAAAGAAATTAAAAACTGATTTTCAAAATTAAACAAATTTCATAAACCAGAGTTAATATTAAATTTTTCCTCCGGAAGCTTTATAATATTCCAAAGCTTTTGCTAAATGTTTTTCTAAATCGGCTCTTCTAGTATCAGGATTTGGGTGGGTCGAAAGAAACTCCGGTGTTTGCTGTCCGTTTGAAGCGGCTTCCATTCTTTGCCAGAAAGGTTGTGCTTGTCTTGGATCGTAACCTGCCATAGACATCAGATAAAGTCCCATTTCATCTGCTTCTAATTCTTGACTTCTGCCATATTTTAAAAGCGCAACTTGTGCACCGATTGGATATGCCTGTTGAAAAATTGCTGCCATCTGCGAATTGGAAATTGTACTGCCTAAAATCGCACCGCCGTATTGTGCAACCATTGCCTGGGAAATTCTTTCATTTCCGTGTCCGGCAAGAGCATGGGAAATCTCGTGTCCTAAAACAACCGCCATTCCTGCGTCATTTAGTGTAATGGGTAAAATCCCAGAATAAACGGCAACTTTTCCTCCCGGCATACACCATGCATTAACCTGTTTATCTTCTAACAAATTGAATTCCCACTGATAATTGGCAAGGTCTTGTTCTCTGCCGATTTGCCGGTAATAATTTTCTGCTGCATTTTTTATTCTTAGTCCTACGTTTTGCAAACCCTTAGCGGCGGTAGTTCCGGATATTACTTTTGCGCTTGAGAGTGTTTCCCGATACTGCTGCAAAGCAACGGCTGCAATTTCTTGATTGTTGGCTAATTGCAATGATTTTCTTCCGGTAATGGGATTGGTTGTACAAGCGAATAACGCGATAGATAAAGTTGCTGCTGCAAATAATTTTTTAATTTTATTCATTGTGTAGATTTTTAATTAATATTCACGAATCAACATCTGTTCCAACGAATTGTTTTAATTTTATTAAAAACATTTTTTGAAAACAAACTAAAAAGGCAATGTTATGAAAAATTACAATTTCCCGAGCAATTTGTCCACAAAAGATTTGGCTTCACTACTCGGATTCGATTGCTGTTCAGATGCTTTTTTTCTGTGCATTTCATACTCGTTTCCTGTTGATTTACGCGATTTTGTTTTTTGTAAAATATATTCCTGAACCCAATAATCAAATCTTTTTTCCTGCTGTTTTTTTCGGGTTTCCATAAAAGAATTGTTCTTGATTTTTAGCTGAACAAAAGCGTCTATTTTTTCATAAACCTCATCTAAACCATTGTTATTGAGAGCAGAGCCGAGCAAAACAGGAACCGTCCAATCTTTTTCTTTCGGAGCCATAAAATGCAATGCACGAAGTAATTCTACTTTGGTACTCTTTGCTTTGTGCAGATTTTCTTCTTCCACTTTATTGATGAAAATAACATCTACCATTTCCATTACGCCGCGTTTTATTCCCTGCAATTCATCACCGCCGCCGATGATTTTCAGAAAAATGAAAATATCTGTAATATCTGAAACCAGCACTTCGCTTTGGCCAACTCCCACCGTTTCTATCAAAATATAATCATATCCTGCAGCTTCGCAAATGAGCAGGGTTTCAAAAGTGGTGTTTGCAATTCCGCCCAAAAATCCGGAGTTCGGACTTGGTCGTATGAACGCATTTTCTTCTTTTGCCAATTCTTCCATTCTGGTTTTATCGCCCAAAATAGAACCTTTGTTCAAAGAAGAACTCGGGTCAATTGCCAAAACCGCAACTTTCTTAGATTTGGAAATGGCGAGTTTGCCGAAGTTTTCGATAAAGGTTGATTTTCCTGCACCCGGAACTCCCGTAATTCCTATTCTTATTGAGTTTCCTGTAAAAGGCAAGATTTCTTTCAGCAGTTCATCTGCTTGTGTGCGGTGTTCTGGTTTTTTGCTTTCTATCAATGTAATGGCTTTTCCGAGCATGCGTTTGTCGCCGGATTTTATGCCATTGATAAGTTCTTGTGTTGAAAGCGTTTTCAAAGTAATGTTTGTTTTTAACCAGAGTAACTGCTTCAAAATTACGAAATCTAAATCAAAGAAATTCCCAATCCGGGTTTTTCTGAAAGCACCAATTTCCCTTTTTCTACAAAGCTGCCTTTAGCAAAATCACTTGAAATTAAATTTGCACCGTCTAAATCAGCAAAATCGCACAAAGTCGAGATGGCAATTCCTGCAGAAATTCCCACAGAAGATTCTGTCATGCAACCAATCATGATTTTGTAACCGGATTTTCTTGCTTCGGCAATCAGCTCCAAAGCAGGACTTATTCCGCCGCATTTCATCAACTTGATGTTGATTGCTGCATAATGCGGTTTTAGTTTTTGCAGGTAAGAAATATCTTGACAATCTTCATCTGCCATCCAAACTGCGTTTTTGTTTTTATCTAAAACGTGGTATTCACCAATCGGTCGAGGTTGTTCTATATAAAGGAAATTCTTGCTCAGTGCATTGTTTTGCAGAAAATTACAATCATCATCAGAAAAACTTGTATTGGAATCAAGTGCGATTTCTTTTCCTGTATTGATGAGCTGATGAAGATTTTCACGATTCAATCCGTTGCATTTTACTTTAAACTTTTGCCATTCCGAATTTTCTATTTTTCTGATTTGCTTATCAATTTCTGCGATGCTTATGGTGAAAGAAGATTCTGGTAAGCAATTGTGATTTAATTTATTAAGTTCGTGAAAGGTTTTATTTTCCAACTTTCCGAATAAATCCCAATATGCACAATCTAAAGCGGAACGTAAAAAAGAATGAACCTCTAAATTCAAAATAAATTGGTAAAATTCTTTTGGATGTATGATTTTTGTGTTTTCAATAAGGTGCTGAATTTCAGTTAATTTCAAAATCAATTCGTCAAGATTAATCCCGTAATAATTAATAGCAACACATTCGCCGAAACCGGCTTTATCTTGATGAGAAAGGATCACCAAAAGCGATTCCCGAAAATCATAATTTCCGTAAGCGATTGAAAACGTTTCTTTTAGCAAGAGTTTTTTCTTTGTCCAGGAAATTTTCATCGGCAATTTTTTTTGTGTGTATTAGCAAATGTAAACAGAATTTTGTTTATTTTTGGATTATAATTATTAGTTATGAAAAATATAATCGTTGTTGCTGTTTTGATTGGAACAGGTTTTTTGATTTCATGTACCCCAAAAACAACACCCGAAGCTGCAGGAAAGAAAATCATCACCGCAGAATATCTTGCACAGGGAAAAACGATTTTTGATAATTCTTGTGGTAAATGTCACGATTTGCCAAACCCTACCGACCATTCTGCACAAGATTGGGTGGGAATCATGAATTCTATGGCTCCGAAATCCCGATTAAATGAGCAGCAACATGAAATGGTATATGATTATATTGTCTCGGTGAAGTAATTTGTTAATCAACATAAATTCCTGCCCAACTTCTTTTCAAAGGGAGCAGAAAATCTGAAAGAAAATTAACGTAAGTAGATTTTGAAAAATCGAAAACCTCTATATCTTGTGAGATTTCACTGTTTTTCAGTCCGTTTCGGAAATCCTGAAGTTTCATCGTTTTCACTTCACCGTTTTCTACAAAACTCGCTTTCATTCTGTCGAATAATCCCAATCCCAATTGGTTATCAATTTCTCTCATCACTCCGCCAAGAGAATCTATGGAACAACCCGATGCGGCTTCTTTTTCTTCGTCCACACAAACCACGATAAACTGATTTTTTTCAATCTTAAAAGACGAAGAAAGTGGTTTTCCGTGTGCAGCCCAAGTTGCGAGAAAATCATATAATTTTTCGGTAATGACTTTGCTCTCTTTCGGTGTAAACGGTCGAGATGCGGGATAAATAATCACTCGGTAATCGTTGGTTTCTATGATTTCGGATTGTTCTATTTTCATAATTCTTAAATTTGGGAGATGGAAGTTGGAAGAAGGAAGAAAAACTTCCGACTTCATGCTTTTATAAATCCTCTGCTTCTGCCAAAAGTTCTGCGATATCTTTTACGGCAACTTCTTCGTTTTTGTTAAAATGTTTCACGCCGTCTGTAATCATTGTCATACAAAACGGACAACCTGTTGCAATAACATTCGGTTTTTCGGCAAGTGCTTCTTCGGTTCTTTCTACATTGATGTCTTTGTTTCCTTTTTCGGGTTCTTTGAACATTTGCGCTCCACCTGCTCCGCAACATAATCCGTTAGATTTACAGCGTTTCATTTCCACCAATTCAACATCAAGTTTTTCCAGCAACATTCTTGGTGCTTCATACTCATTGTTGGCTCTTCCGAGATAACATGGGTCGTGAAAAGTGATTTTTCTGCCTTTGAAACTTCCGCCTTCAATTTTCAGTCGTCCTTCTTCCATCAATTGTCTTAGGAACTGTGTATGATGAACCACTTCGTAATTGCCACCCAAACTTGGATATTCGTTTTTCAAAGTATTGAAGCAGTGCGGACAAGCTGTTACGATTTTTTTTACTTCGTAAGCATTTAGAACTTCAATATTCGTCAAAGCCATCATTTGAAAAACAAATTCGTTTCCGGCGCGTTTTGCAGGGTCACCTGTGCAACTTTCCTCTTGTCCGAGAACGGCAAATTCAACATTGATTTTGTTCAGGATTTTGCAGAAAGCACGTGTAATTTTTTTTGCTCTGTCATCGAAACTTCCGGCGCAACCAACCCAAAAGAGAACTTCTGGAGATTTACCTTCGGCTGCATATTCTGCCATTGTTTTTATCGTGAAATCCATAATTTTAATTTGCTAATTAGTTGATTTGAAGATGTGCTGATAAAAAATTACCACATCGTCACATTTCCAAATCATCACATTATTCATTTGCCCAATTCAATCTATCGGCTTGGTTATATTGCCACGGTGCAGCGTTGTTTTCTACATTGGTCATCATTAAGTTTAATTCTTGCGGAGCTGCAGATTGTTCCATGACCAAAAATCGACGCATTTCAAAAATAATGGAAAGCGGGTCTATCAAAATCGGACACGCTTCTACACATGCGTTGCAGGTTGTACACGCCCAAAGTTCTTCTTTGGCAATGTAATCGTTCAGCAGTTTTTTTCCGTCATCTGCAAATTTTCCGTTTTTGTTGATGTTTCTTCCGACTTCTTCTAATCTGTCCCGTGTTTTCATCATTATCAATCTCGGCGAAAGTTTTTTTCCAGTGATATTTGCGGGACAAACCGCAGTACATCTTCCGCATTCCGTGCAGGAATAAGCGCTTAACAACTGAACCTGATTCAAATCAAAAACATCTTCCGCACCGAATTTTGATGGAACTTCCGCGTCGTTTTCCGGTGGTGCTGCGTAAGGATCTGCATTCGGATCCATCATCAGTTTTATTTCTTTGGTAACGGAATCCAGATTATTGAAACTTCCTTTCTTTTCAAGATTGGCGTACCAAGTGTTCGGAAATGCGAAAATAATATGCAGATGTTTGGAATAATACAGATAATTCATAAAGAACAAAATCCCCAAAAAGTGAAACCACCACACTGCTCTTTCTGTAAAAATAAGAAAATTGTTGCTGAAATTTTCAAAAATAGGAGCCATTAAATGTGAGCTTATCGGAAAACTTCCGTGTGCGTGAAAAACTCCTCTTTGCTGCAACACCCAATCTGCTCCATTCATTTTGAAGAACGCCATCATCAAAGCAAATTCGATAATCAAAATCCAGTTTGCATCGTGTTTCGGCCAACCAAAAAGCTCTTTCATCGTCAATCTTTTCACACCGTAAAAATTTCTTCGGATAAAGAAAATTACAACGGCTACAACGACCAGTAATGCTAAAATTTCCAGAGTTGCGGTAAAAATTGAATATAACGATTCGCCGAAAATTCCTGCTAAAAACCGATGTGTCCCGAAAATTCCATCAACAATAATTTCGATGAGTTCTAAGTTGATAATCACAAAACCAACGTAAACGAAAATGTGTAAAATCCCTGCAATTGGGCGTTTCGTCATTTTGCTTTGTCCGAGTGCGACTTTCGCCATTGTTTTCCAGCGTTCTGGTTTACGGTCGGTTCTGTCGATTTCTTTCCCGAGTTTGATGTTGCGATACAGTTCTCTCAAACTTTTTGCAAAAAGCCCGAATCCTGCAACGAGGAGAACAAAAAAAATGATATTGTCAATATATTGCATATTGAAGATTTTTAGTCCTTACTATTTTTCCCGAAAACCGAAAAGTTGATGTATCGTTTCGGATTGGTTTTGATGTCTTCTACCAATTTGTTGAGGTTATCTGATGTGGTGATGAGATTGTTGTACAATTGCTCGTCTTTCGCCAATTTGCCTAAACTTCCGTCTCCGTTTTGTATTCCTCCGATAACGGAATTCAATTTATCTGCCGTCAAACTCAGTTTATCTATTGTATTGTTGAGTTTTTTCACATCTATTTCATCGGCAACTCTTCCGTATTTGTCAATTGTGGTTCTTGCACTGATTGTCGCGAGATTTGCGTTATCCAGCATTTTCTGAATTTTCGGGTCGTTATTTCCTACCAATGCATTGGCTTGTTTGGAAGTGATTTCAAACGAAGCCACCGTTCTGTTGAGATTATTGAGCAAAGCGCGAATTTCTGTTCTATTATTTTCATCTAAAATTTTGTTGGCGTTATCGGTAAGAGAATCCACCCTTTTCAGAACAACCTGCAATTGGTCTTTTACGGGCATTATCTGTGTAGAAATATCGTTCATCATCGAGAGCCGATAAGCACCGGACAAAGTATCGCCGTCTTTTGCCATCGGTTGTCCGTATGCAAGATTGATGCGCATTTCCTTTCCCGACATCAGTCCCGGTTCAAAAATCTCTAATGTTGATTTTTTTGAAAACTGAAAATTATTGTCCACAATAACTTTTACCACGAAATAAATCTGTCCGCTTTTTTCGGTAATGGGAATGATTTTATCTACCCTTCCTACTTTCAAACCGTTGATGGAAACAGGATTAGATGCAGCCAAACCTTCTACATTATCAAATTTTGCATAAAAAATATTATCCGTTGTGAACAAACTTTTTCCTTTCATATACTGAAATAGGAAAACAAATCCTACAATAGCAAGTAGCGCAATGAGACCTGCTTTTATTTCTTTGGTGAACTTCACTTTCTTCAAATTTTATGATAACAAATATAGAATATTTTTAATAAATGCAGTATGCAGAATTCCTGATATTGCTGCACAAAAAAAGCGACTGTTAAAAAAGCCGCCTTTTTGAATATATTGTTTAAAAAAGTATTACTGTTGAGAAACGTTGTTATACAAATCTATTCTGTAATCTTTTATCTTGGCGTTGTCTTGCAAACTCTTCAGGAAAAACTGCCCAAACTGTTGTGAACTTCTCCCTTGAATAGATTCAGAAAATTGTTTGATATCTCCCGGTTGTTTGCTCAGCGTTTCAGATTTTTTCACCAAAACATAAACTCCGGTTATTCCCTGTACAGGATTTGAGAGTTTTCCTTTTGCAACACCAAAAGCAGCTCCTGCAACTTTCGGTTCCATAGCACCTGCAATTTGCGGACTCAGCAAATTAATTTGTCCGGATTGTTTTGAGGTGTTGAATTGTTTCGCAATCTGGTCAAGACCGGTTGCTTTTGCAGCGTTGATTTTATCGGAAATCTGTTTTCCAACGAGTTGGTTTTTTACGATAGGTTCTATCTGTTCTCTCATTGCTTCAGCATCTGCAAGTCCCGCATCTTGAATACCGTTCAGATAAGCTACAATTCTGTCGCCTGTGCCTTCAACAGTGAAAATGTCGGTATCGCCTTTTTTTCTTTTTTTGTTAAATGCCCACGAAATTACTTCTTCATCTTTATCTGTTCCTAAACCGGGAAGTTGCCCCTGAAATCTGCCCACTTCTTTAGGATTGCTGAATTGGTAGTTTGCTTTTTTGGAGATGTTTGTAAAATCATTGAAACTCTTACCTTGAACTTGCTGAATGAATTTCGTTGCTTTAACATGGATTTGGTTTTCTGTTTTATCAGATGATTTCACCGCTTTTACAAGATTAGCTACTTTATAAGTCATCGCCCCCGATTTTTTATCTTCTACATTGATGATGTGATATCCGAAAGATGTTTCTGCCAAACCAGTACTTCCTTTACTATTATTTGCAAGGAAACTCAAATATCCAGGTGCAAATTGTGATTCAGGAGTAGTCCATCCCACACTACCATTTCTCTCTACAGCATTCGGTTCGTCTGAAAGTTTCAGACCTTCTGCGAATTTCGTAGAATTTGCTTTAATGACAACAAGTAAACTATCTGCAATTTTTTTAGCTTGTTCTTTAGTTCTTGTTGCGGTAGATCTTTCAGCTCCTTTATAGGCAATCAAAATATGTTTTGAAAGTGTAGAATCTGAAGTTTTTTTATCTAAAAGTTTAGATACCACATAAAAATTTTGCTCTTTGTAAGGTCCGAAAGTTTGTCCTATACTTGCTGTAGAAACCTTGTCCTTAATTTCTGACGGTAATTGATTGGATGAAAAATATTGAGGATTAAATGGAAAATCAGAATTCAATGCGACAAACATAGAGTCATTTGTCGTATTTTGGAAATTTTCTTTTCCACCGCTCATATCGCTTCCTTCGGAAAATAATTTGTTGATTTCTTTTTGTGTTGCAGCATCGTCTTCATTACTCGGAGTTGATGGGAAATAAACCAAACCGATATTTCTGCTCGCATCTCTTTTAAACTGAATCGGGTGTTTTTTGATGTAATCTGTTAAATCCTGTGTAGTAACTTTCACCGGATTTTTTTGTGCATAAGCATCATAATCAATTTTCACGAAATCAATGTCTGCGATTTGGTCGCGCTGCTTCATCAATTCTTCTACCTCTTTTTTACCTACGGTAACTCCTGTAGAAATATTGGCAAAAACTTGTCTTGCCATCATTCTATATTCAATAGCTTGTCTTGTTTTTAGCCAGTTGTTGTATAATTCGGCGTTGGTTCCTTTTGCTTCTTCTACCTGTTTTTTGATTTCCTGTAATTTGAAGTTCCCTTTTTCGTCAAAATTTTCTTTATTTTGAGCAAACATCGGGTCAAACTGCAATTGATTCCAAAACATATCATCAGTAAGCTTCAGTCCCATTTTTTCAAATTGCTGTTTGATGAGTTTAGACTGCACCGCCAATTGCCATGCTCTCTCTTCTAAGCCTTTTGTGGGTTGTCCTTGTTGTTGCGCTTGCTGCTGAAGTATAAAAAGCTGGTTGTCATATTCTTCTTTGCTTATTTCGTCGCCATTTACTTTCCCGAAAACTCCGGGATTTGCTCCAAATAGTTTTTCTAAACTGTCGGGATTTACAACAAAAGCCAACATTGCCACTGCAATAATCCCCATCAAAAGCCAAGGTCTATTTCTAATCTGTCCTAAAACTGCCATTTTTTTGTTAATTTTATCAGTCTGCGAAAATACACATTTTTAACAGATTAGAAAAAAAAAACAGGATTTATTTATAATGAAAGCAGGAATGCGGTAATTTTGTCTAAAATTTGCTGTGGCATAATGCTTGTCAAATAATTGCCAGCTTTTTATTATGCACTATAGCAAACGTTTTTATCTAAAAACAAATTTTAAACTTTAACTAAAATGACAAATTGTCATCAGTAATATAATATGACAGAATTTGAAGACATCAGTTTTGATGAGATTATGAATGACGGATTTAGTATTGTAGCGGAAGAAATCAATATGAATGATTTTGTGGAAACCGGCGAAAACACCACCCAGAAAATCTTCCCTATTTTGCCGGTGAGAAATATGGTGATGTTTCCAAAAGTAGTTATCCCGATTACTGCCGGAAGAGAAATGTCTATCAAACTCTTAGAAGAAGCGCAGCTGAGCGGCGAACTCATCGGGATTTTGAGTCAGAACAATGCCAGTATCGATAATCCTTCACAAAAAGATTTGTACCAAACCGGAACATTGGCAAGAATCGTGAAAATCATCAAACTTCCCGATGGAAATACCACTGCAATTACTAAGGGCTTTCAAAGATTTAAAATTAAAAATTTCACCGCTTCCAAACCATATTTCAAGGCGGAAGTAACAAAATTGAAAGATACACCTCCTAAAAATTCGGAGCAATTTGTTGCGCTCATTGAAAATATAAAAGATCTTGCTGAGAAAATCATCAATCTCGACCCCAACATTCCGAATGCTGCGAATTTCGCCATTAAAAATATCGGGGAAAGTGAAGATTTGCTGAACTTCGTTTGTGTAAATGCCAATTTTTCGGCAGAAGAAAAACAAAAACTGCTGCAGGAAAAAAATCTGCATTCTCGTGCAGAGAATTTGTACCAATTAATGCACGATGATTTCAGAAAACTGGAACTCAGAAACCAAATCCACCAAAAAACCAATAAAGAACTCGACAAAAATCAAAGAGAATACTTCTTAAATCAGCAGCTGAGAACCATACAGGAAGAACTTGGTGGAGGTTTGGAATCTGATGTGGACGAACTTTTGGAAAAAGCCAAAAAACTGAAGTGGAGTGATGAGGTTGAAAAACATTTCACAAAAGAAATCAACCGGCTGCAAAGACAAAACCAAAACTCGCCGGATTATAATGTGCAGAGAAATTACTTGGATTTCTTCACCGATTTGCCTTGGGAAAAATACTCGAAAGATATTTTTGACCTCAACAAAGCGGAACGCATTTTAGACAAAGAACATTTCGGGTTAGAAGATATTAAAAAACGCATTCTGGAGCATGTTGCGGTTTTGAAATTAAAGAAAAATATGAAGTCGCCGATTTTGTGTTTAGTTGGTCCTCCCGGAGTTGGGAAAACCTCTCTCGGAAAATCTGTTGCAGATGCTCTCGGTAGAAAATATGTGCGTGTTTCTTTGGGCGGATTGCACGATGAATCTGAAATCCGCGGACACCGGAAAACCTATATCGGAGCAATGGCGGGAAGAATCTTACAGTCCATAAAAAAAACCGGAACTTCAAATCCCGTAATCGTTTTAGATGAAATTGATAAAATCGGACAGGGAATTCACGGTGACCCGAGTTCTGCGCTGCTTGAAGTTCTAGATCCCGAACAAAACAATTCTTTTTACGATAATTTTTTAGAGTTCGGTTACGACTTGTCCAAAGTCATGTTTATTGCAACAGCAAATTCACTTTCTACCATTCAAAGACCGCTTCTCGATAGAATGGAAGTCATAGAAATTGCAGGATATACTTTAGAAGAAAAAACAGAAATCGCAAAACGCCATCTCATCAAAAAACAATTGGGCGAAAACGGATTGCAGACAAAATCTTTTAAACTCGGAAATCCCGAACTAAAACATATTATAGATGCACATACATCTGAAAGCGGAGTGCGCGGATTAGAAAAACAAATCGCAGCTATTTCGAGATGGGTAGCTTTGCAAATCGCGATGGAAAAAGATTATGACCCGAAAATTCCCATTAATAAAATTGATGAAATTTTGGGCGTTCCGCGACCGAAAAATTTATCTGAAATCAGCGGAGTTCCGGGTGTTGTAACAGGTTTAGCTTGGACTTCAGTTGGCGGCGATATTCTCTTCATCGAAAGTATTTTGAGTGAGGGAAAAGGAAATCTCACTATGACCGGAAATCTGGGAACAGTGATGAAAGAATCTGCCACAATTGCATTAGAATACATCAAAGCAAAACATGAAGAATTGGGAATTTCTTCAGAAGACATTCAGAAAAAAAACATTCACGTTCACGTTCCGGAAGGAGCAACGCCGAAAGACGGTCCTTCCGCAGGAATTGCCATGCTGACTTCTATGGTTTCGAGTTTCAAAAACAAGAAAGTAAAATCGCATTTTGCGATGACCGGTGAAATTACGCTTCGCGGAAAAGTACTTCCTGTAGGTGGAATTAAAGAAAAATTACTCGCTGCAAACAGAGCAGGAATCAAAGAAATCATTCTCTGCGATGCAAACCGCAAAGATGTTGAAGAAATCAAAAAAGATTATTTGAAGGGGTTGAAAATCAATTATGTAAAGAGAATGAGCGAAGTGATTGATTTGGCTCTCGAAAAATAATTTGAGAATTAAACGGAAATTTTTTCTATAAAAATTCTGTGATGTTATGTTACAGAATTTTTTTATTTTTGATGAAACACAATCACATTTCCCATGAAAGAGTTTAAACTCCCGTTTTTGGTAAATCTTGCGCTTATTTTGCTCTGCATTTTGGCGTTTGGTTATCTTGCGTATCTTGGTAAAAATATACTTTCGCCGCTGTTTTTTTCTTTTCTCATGGCATTGTTGTTTTTGCCTTTTGCTCATTTTTTAGAGAAAAAACTACGATTTTCGCGGATAATTTCCACCTTTTCATCTGTGCTGATTATGGCGGTGGTTTTTTTGGGAATTCTTTATTTCTTTGCTTCACAGCTCAGCAATTTCAGTCAGGATTTTCCTATGCTTCGCAACCAAGTTACTCATTCACTTAACGACTTACAACTATGGATTTCCAGAACGTTTAATCTCAATATTGACAATCAGTGGAAATATATTAATCAGGGATTAGACGAACTGCTTTCTTCAACCGGAATAATATTGGGATTTACAGTTTCTATGTTTAGTTCATCGCTTGCTTTTGTGGCATTCAGCATTTTATTTTTCATTTTTATTCTGAATTACCGCCGTTTGCTTTACGGTTTCATTGTTTCGGTTTTCAATGAAGCACATTATGCTAAAGTTTATGTCGCCATCGAAAATATCCAGAGTGTCATCAAATCTTACATTACCGGACTTTTTATTCAAATAGTGATTGTTACTATGTTAACAAGTATTTTGCTCTCAATACTCGGTGTGAAGTATGCAATTTTATTGGGCGTTTTAACCGGTTTGCTCAATGTGATTCCGTATATCGGGATTTTTGTTTCGTGTATTGTTGCATGTATTATTTCTTTAGCTACTGCAGGATCCGGAACTTTTTTCGTTTTAATCGGTTATATCGGTATTCATGCAATTGACGGAAATATAGTGCTGCCTTTAATTGTGGGATCCAAAGTGAAAATCAATGCGCTTTTCACGTTCATTGGTTTATTGGTGGGTGAATCTCTTTGGGGAATTTCGGGCATGTTTCTCAGCATTCCGTTTTTGGCGATTCTGAAAATTATTTTTGAAAGTGTGAGCGGTTTAGAATCATGGGGACGACTTTTGGGTGAAGAAACCAAAATTGCAAGAGCACGCAGAAAATACAAAATCACCAAAAACATCACACTCCAGGAAAAGGAATGATTTTACAAGTCGCTTATTTTCAATGATTTAAATTTCCAAATCGGCTTTACAAATATTTTAAAACCATTTTACAAAAATCATGAATTTTTCTTATGGAAATTTGGTTTCAACAAATCAATAAAAATTTCGTTATGAAAAATTCAGTTTTAAAAACCATTCTTGGTTCGCTCGTTTTCGTAGCCGTTTTCTCATGTAAAAAAGATGAATCCGCATTAGCTTATTCCGAAAAAGAAGAAGTTTCTTCCGCAAGTGATTATGCAGTGGAAGTTTCAGACAGTATATCTTCCGTTCCCACAATGAAAGTAAAAGACAAGCAATTTATAAAATCTGCGCAGGTAAATATGGAAGTGAAAGGGGTTTATGATGCCACGATTTCCATTGAAAAATTGGTGAAAGATTTGGGTGGATTTGTAACCAAGAGTAATCTCCAAAGCAATGTGGTTTCCGAAGAAACGTATAATACATCTGATGAAAATGCTGTTTTGGTTCGCAAATTCCAAACAGAAAACCAAATGCAGGTTCGTATTCCTATGGCAAAGCTGGGCGAATTTCTTTCTGTCATTAATGATAAAAAACTGTTTTTATATTCAAGGAATATTTCCGCAGAAGATGTAACTTCAAATATCAAGCTCGCCGAATTGGAGGCAAAAAGAAATGCAAAAACCGCAGAAAATATTGCTCAACTCAAAATCAATTCCGGCAAAGTAAAAATAGATGATGAAAATATGAGCGAGGCAAATCAGCAGAAAATCGCAAGTCTTGAGATGACCGACAATCTGCAATATTCTGACGTAGATCTTTACCTAAAAGAACCGAAACTGCGTATCGCAGAAATTGCAGTAAACAACATCAAAAACATTGACAATAAATATAAATTCAGTTTTTTCTATGATGTAAAAAATGCTTTCGTGGAAGGGTTTTATCTGATGATGGCTTTACTGGTGTTTTTGGTGAGAATTTGGTTTATAATCGTAATTGGCGGTGTAATTTTCTATTTTTACAAAAGAAGAAAGAAGAACTTAAAAGCCAAATCAGCCGATTGAAAAAACCTATTGCTGTTTTTTTCGATAAAAGTTAGGGTGCAGAAGTAAATCTTATTGCTTATTTTTGAGCATTATAATACAATGATAATGAAATTTAAAAATTATTTGGTTCTGCTTTTGGTCTTCCTTTTTCAAGGGATTTCTGCGCAGATTAAAGACCCTGTAAAATTCAAATACAATATCAATCAGCTTCCCAATGATGAATATGAAGCGGTTCTCACGGCGACTATCGAAAAAAACTGGCACATTTATTCCAAAGATTTGCCAGAAGATTCAGGGATTCCTACAGAAATGAAACTCAGTTCAAAAGACGGAATTCAACTCATCGGAAAAGTAACGGAACTCGGAAAAAAACACGACGAGTTTTCGGAAGCATTCGGAGTACAGATTGTGTATTATTCTGATATAGTGCAGTTTAAGCAGAAATTTAAACTCAAAAATAAATCTAAACCAGCCAACATTGCGGCAGAAATCACTTATCAAACTTGCGATGATCGGGTTTGTCTCGCTCCGAATACTTTAGAATTTGAGCAGAAAGTTATTCCCATTTCTGCAGGAACTGTAATAATTACAGAAGAAAAAATCCCGAAAACAGAAACCTCTGAAACTCCTGTCATTCAAACGAATACAACAGAAAACACCAAAATTATTTCACCCAATACAACACAACAAAAAGGGCTGAAAATTGCTTCCATTGACTTAGAAAATCCTTTGACAGATTGCGGAGTTGCAAAACAAAAAAATAACGAAAATTTTTGGAATTATCTTCTTCTTGGGTTTTTCGGCGGATTGATTGCATTGCTCACTCCGTGCGTTTTTCCGATGATTCCGCTCACGGTTTCTTTTTTCACGAAGGGACAAAAAAATACGGCAAAAGGAAAACGCGACGCTTTTATTTATGGATTTTTCATTCTGCTGATTTTCGTTTTGTTGAGCGTTCCGTTTCATATTATCGACGGAATTGCCGGAAATATCTTTAACCAAATTTCTACTTCGGTTTGGCTGAACATTGCATTTTTCCTCATCTTTTTATTTTTTGCCGGAAGTTTTTTCGGGTATTATGATATTGCATTGCCGAGTTCTATTGCCAACAAATCTTCTAAAGCCGAAGAAGCGGGCGGAATCATCGGAATATTTTTCATGGCGCTGACTTTGGTGATTGTTTCGTTTTCCTGTACAGGTCCTATTTTGGGCAGTTTGCTGGGAAGTGCAGTTACCGGTTCTGCAAATGTACCGTTGCTTTTAACTTTCGCTTTAGCAGGATTTGGGTTGAGTTGGGCAATTGTTTTCGGACTTTTGGCGCTGTTTCCTCAAGCGTTGCAGAGCTTGCCGAAATCAGGCGGTTGGATGAATACGCTGAAAGTCGTTTTAGGATTCATAGAACTTGGATTGGCTCTGAAATTTTTGTCGAAAGCAGATTTGGTTTCCAAAACATTTTTGCTGAAAAGAGAACTGTTTATCATACTCTGGATTATGATTACACTCGGTTTGGTATTTTATTTATTCGGGAAAATCAGATTTCCGCACGATGATAAAAAACCGAAAATTTCAATGACAAGAAAAATTTTCGGCATGTTGGGAATTGCATTTCTCGTTTATCTGATTCAGGGATTATTTCCTGCGGAAAGACCAAAACTGCAAATGCTTTCGGGAATTTTGCCGCCGATAAATGTAAGTTATCTTCATAACGAAAAAGACGGAATTTTAGGAATGCATCCTGAACACGATTATTTCAAAGCAATAGAACTTGCCCGAAAAGAAAACAAACCCGTTCTCATTGATTTTACGGGATACGGTTGTGAAAATTGTCGAAAAATGGAAGAGTTTGTTTGGAGCGAACCCGACATTTTACCAATACTGCAAAACGAGGTGATTCTCGCGTCACTTTATGTGGACGATAAAGAGGAACTGCCGGAAAACGAGCAGACAAAAATCGATATGGGAAATGGACAAAAGAAAAAAATAAAAACCATCGGTGATAAGTGGAGTTTGTTTCAGCAGGTGAATTTCAACAACAACTCTCAGCCGCATTATGTATTGCTCAATCCCGACGGAAAAATGCTCAATCACCACGTTTCCGGATATATGCCGAAAGAAGATTTTAAAAATTTCCTGAAATGCGGCATTGATTATTTTAAGAAAAATCCGTAGAAAACCGAACCGTAAAAAATTATTTTGGAAATTTAAAATTAACAAAGACTTATCATGAACAAAATATTTAAAATATTGTTCTTTTTAATCGTATTATCCAATTACTCTTTTGCCCAAAATAATAAAGAAATTGCCATGCAAAAAGGAAGAGAAGCAATAACTCATTAATATTAAATTCTGTTAAAATTTAGGCGAATTTTAAACACATATCCTATTTTTGCACGATTATTGATTTCACCCATTGATTTTGAAAATATTTCAGACAAATTAATGCAGTATAAACCATAAACTTTTATCATGATGAAAAAATCGTATGAAGTTATTTTCGAAAACAACAGAAAATGGGTAGAATCCAAAATTGCTGAAACCCCTGATTATTTTCACGAACTTGCTAAAACGCAGACCCCGGAATTTCTCTACATCGGTTGTTCAGACAGCAGAGTTTCCGCAGAAGAACTGATGGGCATGAAACCAGGCGAAGTTTTTGTAACCCGAAACATCGCAAACGTAGTAAACACTTTAGATATGAGTTCTACTGCGGTTATTCAGTATGCAGTGGAGCATTTAAAAGTGAAGCACATTATTGTCTGCGGACATTACGGTTGCGGCGGTGTAAAAGCAGCGATGACTCCCGAGGATTTGGGACTTCTGAATCCTTGGTTAAGAACAATTCGTGATGTGTACAGATTGCATCAAAAAGAACTGGATTCTATTGAAAATGAACAGAAACGGTATGATAAACTTGTGGAACTTAATGTTCAAGAGCAGTGCATCAACGTTATCAAAATGGCTGTAGTGCAGGAACAATATTTACTTGATGAGTATCCTGTTGTTCATGGATGGGTTTTTGATTTGAAGACTGGAAAAATTATTGATTTGGAAATTGATTTCGAGAAAATCCTAAAAGACATCCAGAAAATCTATAACCTAACAAACTCAGATTGGGTGATGAGTAAAAAGAATAACAAAAATTTCATCTAAATGAAACTTTGGAGTATTATTACATTAGCGGTTTTTTTCAATTTTATGGCTTTACCAAGTATTGCCACAATTTTAGATTGGGATTTGCCGGGAACCAATGTCGTAATTTCCGAAGAAGAAACCCACTCCTCATCTTTTACAGTTTTTGAAAAAGTAATGCCGGAAATTTTGACTGTTCACAATTTTCTGAAATTTTTTGAAAATGATTTACAACGCAAATCTTTTGTAATGATAGATGATTCCATTCATTTGTCTCCTTTTCTCACAATATTTTCTCCTCCTCCGGAAATTTAATTTTTAAACAAAATTATTCATAGACTCTTTTTCTTTTTGGGATTTGAGTTGTATGACTTCGTCTTAAAATTAAATTTCAATCTTTTGTAAGGTCTAAAAAATTAAAATACAGATCATTACATTAAAATCTTTTTCTTAAAATGAAAAAAGCAAAATCATTATATGGAGGAATGAAAGAAAATTTCCCTTCAGGACTTGTTGTATTTTTAGTGGCACTTCCGTTGTGTTTAGGAATTGCATTGGCTTCAGGAGCACCTCCTTTATCAGGAATTATTGCGGGAATTGTCGGTGGAATTGTCGTGGGATACATCAGTAATTCTAATATTTCAGTTTCGGGTCCTGCTGCAGGATTAACGGCAATTGTTCTATCTGCTATTACAGATTTGGGAACATTCGAACTATTTCTTTGTGCCGGAATTATTGCCGGAATCATTCAACTGGTTTTAGGATTTATCAAAGCCGGAAGTATTTCCAATTATTTTCCGAATAACGTAATTGAAGGAATGCTTGCCGGTATCGGAATTATTATTATTCTAAAACAAATTCCTCACGCTTTAGGGTTTGACAAGGATTATATAGGAAACCAAAGTCTTTTCGACAACGGATTCAATCTTGATTATTTTTCAGAATTGTTTTCTGGTATTCATTTGGGAGTAATTGCAGTTACTATGGTTTCTATATCCATTCTTTTAGCGTGGGACAAAATCCCAAAACTAAAACAACTTAAAATGCTTCCTGGTGCTTTGGTTGCTGTTGCTGTGGGAATTTTGCTGAATTATATTTTCACAATTTCGGGGAGTTCACTGGCAATTGGTTCAGAACATTTGGTGTCGCTTCCTGTTCCGCAGAATGTTGACGATTTCAAAAATCTAATTGTATTTCCCGATTTTTCAGGACTTTTAAACTCAAAAGTTTGGATTGCAGGTGCAACGATTGCTATTGTCGCTTCTATCGAAACATTGCTTTGTATTGAAGCTTCAGATAGATTAGACACTCACAGAAGAATTACGGACACCAATCTCGAACTAAAAGCACAGGGAATTGGTAATCTCATTAGTTCTGCTATCGGAGGTTTACCAATGACTTCGGTTGTAGTGAGAAGTTCCGCAAATGCAAACGCAGGAGCAACGTCGAAATTTTCTACAATAATTCACGGTGTACTTCTGTTGGTTTGTGTACTTTCCATTCCGTTTATTTTAAATTTAATCCCATTGGCAACATTGGCAGCAGTTCTTATCTTAATCGGATATAAATTGGCAAAACCCACGACCATCGTACATTTTTGGCATAAAGGAAAATATCAGTTTATCCCGTTCATTGCTACAATTATTGCGGTTGTATTTCTTGATTTGTTGAAAGGAGTCGGAATTGGTTTGTTGATTTCCGTTATCTATATTTTGCAGGGAAATATGAAACGTGCTTATTATCTGAGTCGCGAAGAACTTGATGATGCTGATGAAATCAATATTAAATTGGCTGAAGAAGTTTCTTTCCTGAATAAAGCCGCTATCAAAAAAACACTGAAAAATGTAAAACCCAATTCAATTGTTCAGATTGATGCAAGAGGAACTTCATATATTGCGACTGATATTCTAGAGATGATTCAGGATTTTGCCAATATCCGTGCAAAAGAAGAAGATATTGAAGTGAAGCTTATAGGATTTAGGACCTCTTACAAAGAGTTTGAAGATGAAGCGGAGGATTCTCATATAGTCATCGCACACAGAAGAGCAATGTAATTTTAAAAAATAAATAATCCGGTTTTTTCGGTTAAAAATCAATTTAAAATATTAAAAATAATGAAAGCACATACTTTAGAAACACAAGCTACCATAACACCTGAAAAAGCCCTCTTGTTTTTGAAAGAGGGCAACGAAAGATTTATTAATAATTTAAAAATCAATAGAAATCTGTTGGAGCAGGTAAATGATACAAGGGAAGGACAATGGCCATTTGCAGTAATCCTGAGTTGTATTGACAGCCGGACTTCTTCCGAACTGATTTTCGATCAGGGTTTAGGCGATATTTTCAGCATCAGGATTGCAGGGAATTTTGTAAATCAGGATATTCTCGGCTCTATGGAATTTGGCTGTAATGTTGCCGGTTCCAAACTGATTGTAGTTTTGGGGCACAGCAAATGCGGTGCGCTGAAAGGCGGTTTAGACGCCTCGAAAATTGAAGGTTTAGGAATGGATAATCTCAATCATCTCATCAATCATTTCGATGGCTGCATCACCGAAATTTTGAAAGAAGGCGAAGAAAGGTCCTCTAAAAATGAAGATTTGTTAGAAAGATTGGCTATTTGCAACATTCATAAAACAATTGCGGACATTCGAGATAAAAGTTCCACATTACGAAACCTAGAAAAAAATGGAGATATAAAAATCGTAGGTGCAAATTATTGCGTGGAAACCGGTGTTGTAGAATGGTTCGGGTAAACTGAAATACAGCAAAGCCGGAATGTTTGTTCCGGCTTTTTATTTTCCGTTAAACGTGGTCATTGTATTTTGTATTCCTGCGAAAACGAATGACAGAGATGCTTTTGCGGCGGTTTCTATCCTTTCAAGAAGTGTTGCGTATTCTTCTTCGTTCCATTTTCCGAGAACGTAATCTACTTGTTTTCCTTCGGAAAAGTCGGCGGAAATTCCGAACCGTAATCTCTGGTAATTTTGGGTTTGCAATTCTTCTTGAATGCTTTTCAATCCGTTGTGTCCCGCATCAGAACCTTTCATTTTCATCCTTAAAGTTCCGAAAGGAAGCGCTAAATCATCGGTAATAATCATTACATTTTCCAACGGAATATTTTCTTTCTGAAGCCAGAATTTCACGGCTTTTCCACTTAAGTTCATATAAGTATCGGGTTTCAGAACGAGGACTTTTCTACCCTTATATTTTCCTTCGGCAAGAAGTCCGAAGTTTGAAGATTTGAAAGTAACTTCCAAAGTTTCCGCAATTTTATCGGCAATTTTAAACCCGACATTATGCCGGGTTTCAGTATATTCTTCTCCTTTGTTACCAAGCCCAACAATAAGATATTTCATAACGAAAGGATTATTGATAGGTATATTTTACCGATCCACCGTCAATACCTGTTGTCATTTCCACATAATCTTCACTGTCATAAGTGTGGTTATAATTTACCTCTTCTGAAGTGCCATCATTATTGACAACTTTGTATTTTGTTACGTTGTTTGTGGACAGAAAAGCTGCGCCTTGTGGACCCACTCCGGCCAAATAAATTGCAAATTCTTGAGGTAGCAATTTGTATGGAGATTTTTTAGCATCATAGGTAAAATCTGCCATTGTTGGGCGATCGTCCATTTCTAAAGTTCCGTCCGGTAAATACACTCCTGCATGTGCAACTAATTTTATCATATTTTCACCTGCAAATTGGTATGTTGATTCCAAATATATTTTCACAGGAAACGGAAAAGTATATTCTTGGGTTGAGATAGATTTTGAAAGTTTACCCGCTGTATAAGTGTAAGTTGTGGTAATTTTCCCAAATCCACCCGCTATTTCCGTAATCATTTTAGAAACCGAACCGCCACTGTATTCTAATGTAGTGTTTTGTCCT
Source organism: uncultured Kaistella sp. (assembly GCA_964532055.1). Taxonomy (GTDB): domain Bacteria; phylum Bacteroidota; class Bacteroidia; order Flavobacteriales; family Weeksellaceae; genus Kaistella. The sequence continues at coordinate 26,983 of CAZHFE010000001.1, forward strand.
GTATTTTTAATTTTAGAAATCTTATTATTACTGTTGTATTCAAAAGTTGTTACCCCAGATTCATCACTAGTAGAAATGAGTTTGCTTCCTGAATAATTAAAAACCATTTCTGTATCTTCCCACTCTCCGACATCATTTTTTTCGTGCGAATTGATTTTTTTCAACAACCTTGTTGAAGTAGGATTTTCGCCCGAACCGTTATTGATAAGTCCGTTCAGCAAATCACCGTTATCATCGCGGCTTGGTTCACATGAGAACACAATAAGCAAACTGAAAATAAACGCTAAAATATTAATAGTCTTTGTCATCTTAAAAATGTTTTTGCAAAAGTAATCTTTTTTACAAAACAAAAATTTTGATTTTTTATTTTGAAAAATACAATTTTTATCCCAAAATTCTCTCCAAAACCAAATTCACTTCATCTACATTTTTTACGTTGTCTTTTCTCATTAAGAGTTGATTGTTTTTTTCTTTCAAAGTCGCTTCTTGCGGGTTTTGTGTGAGATAAGCGATGATGTTCCGGAATTTTTCACTTTGATAAAATTTATCCTGCGGATTTGGAGGAAAATATCCCAGAAAAACTCCGTTTTTTACCACCAATTTTTCAAAGCCAATTTCTGCAGCGAGCCATTTCAGTTCTACCGATTTCAAAAGATTTTTAGCTTCTTTTGGTAGATTTCCGAAACGGTCAATGAGTTCATTTTCAAATTGCTGCAAATCTTTTTCGTTGTCAATTTCCGCTAATTTCTGATAAAGCGACAATCGTTCTTCGGTTGAACTCACATAAAAATCAGGCAGCATCAGTTCCAAATCGGTGTCGATATTCACATCTTTTGTCGATTTGAAAAATTTTTTTCGGTCTTCTTTATTTTCAAAAAGATTGGTAAAATTATCATCGTCTTTCAGTTCTTCCAACGCTTCCTGCATTAATTTCTGGTAAGTTTCAAAACCCATTTCGTTGATGAATCCGCTTTGTTCCGCTCCTAATAAATCTCCTGCTCCGCGAATTTCTAGATCTTTCATCGCAATCTGAAAACCGCTTCCCAAATCCGAAAACTGCTCAATCGCTTCGAGGCGTTTTCTCGCATCTGTAGTCATCATATCAAAAGGCGGCGTTATCATATAACAAAACGCTTTTCTGTTGCTTCGTCCTACTCTTCCGCGCATTTGGTGCAAATCTGCCATTCCGAATTTCTGGGCATCGTTAATAAAAATTGTATTTGCGTTTGGAACATCTACGCCACTTTCCACAATCGTTGTGGAAACCAAAACATCATATTTTCCTTCCATAAAATCCAGAACATTTTGTTCCAGTTGTTTTCCTTCCATTTGTCCGTGTCCCGTAATAACTTTTGCATCAGGAACTAAACGCTGAATTAAACCGGCAATGTCTTTCAGGTTTTCAATTCTGTTGTTGATGAAATACACTTGTCCGTCCCGCTGAATTTCGTACGAAACCGCATCACGGATAATTTCTTCATTAAATACAATAGATTGTGTTTCAACTGGTTGTCTGTTTGGTGGCGGAGTTTTAATCACGGATAAATCTCTTGCTGCCATGAGTGAAAATTGTAAAGTTCTCGGAATCGGAGTTGCCGTTAATGTCAAAGTATCGACATTGGTTTTCAGTGTTTTCAGTTTGTCTTTTACAGAAACGCCGAATTTATGTTCTTCATCAATAATTAATAAACCTAAATCTTTGAATTTCAAGTCTTTTCCAACTAACTGATGAGTTCCTATGACAATATCGATTTTTCCGTTTTTTAACCCTTCCAATGTTTCGGATTTTTGTTTTGCAGAACGAAAACGATTTAAATATGAAACAGTTACGGGAAAATCCTTTAATCTTTCTGTGAAACTTCGATAATGCTGAAACGCCAAAATCGTAGTCGGAACAAGAACTGCAACTTGTTTTCCGTCAGTTGCTGCTTTGAAAGCCGCTCTCATTGCAACTTCTGTTTTCCCGAAACCTACATCTCCGCAAATTAATCTGTCCATCACCGTTTCTGCTTCCATATCTTTTTTCACTTCGAAAGTCGCTTTTTCCTGATCGGGAGTATCTTCGTAAATGAAACTTGCCTCCAATTCGTTTTGCAGATAAGAATCCGGCGAATATTGAAATCCTTTTGCGGTTTTTCTTTGAGCGTATAATTTTATTAAATCAAATGCGATTTGCTTTACCTTTGCTTTGGTTTTTTGTTTCAGCGATTTCCAAGTAGGAGAACCGAGTTTCGACAAAATGATTTCTTTTCCATCGGGACCATTATATTTTGAAATTTTGTGAAGCGAATGAATGGAAACGTACAGCAAATCGCCATTTTTATAAGTCAGTTTGAAACATTCCTGAACTTTTCCATCATTATTCACTTTTACCAATCCCATAAATTTCCCGATTCCGTGGTCAATGTGTGCAATGTAATCACCGACTTTCAAAGACATTAAATCTTTCAGAGTGAGTTGTTCGGATTTTGCAAAAGCATTTTTGGCTTGATATTTTTGATAGCGGTCAAAAATCTGATGGTCTGTATAGACTAAAATTTTATGTTCGGAATCGATAAAACCTTCGTGCAGTTCCGATTTGAAATTCTTAAATGGAATTTCGTGTTCAAGTTCTTCAAAAATAGATTCGAGGCGTTCTCTCTGCTTTTCAGAGGAAAATGAAATCCAAATATCAAAACCCTGCTCTTTTTTTTCCTTTAAATCTTCGGCAAGAAGTTCAAAATTTTTGTGAAAACTCGGTTGAGGTTTTTGGTTAATAGTTATGAGTTTTGAGTTATGAATTCTTGATTCTTGGCTCTCGGTTCTTGGTTCTCTTGAAAAATCAACGGTTTTAAAATTTCTAATTCCATTTAAAAATTCGTCTTCGGAAACAAATAATTCTTCCGGTTTTTGGTGTTGGATATTTCCGCTGAATTTGGCAAAATTTTCTTCGGCTTTTTCGTAGAAATTTTTAATTTTATTCATTCCCAAATCCAGATTTTTAGAAATGATAATCGCATTTTCCGGCAGCAATTCCAACAAAGAAACCTTGTTTCCCGAAACCGAAAAATTCATATTGGAAACCAACTGAAATTCATCAATTTTTTCCTGGGAAAGCTGCGTTTCGATGTCGAAAGTTTTAATGTTTTCAACCTCATTTCCGAAAAAAGAAATCCGGTACGGTTTTTCATTGGAGTAGGAAAAAACATCTACAATTCCGCCTCTCACGGAAAATTCACCCGGTTCGGAAACAAAATCGGTTTGATGAAAATTGTATTTTTCCATCAGTTCTTCCGAAATATCAAAATCCAGAGAATCGCCGGTTTTTATTTTCAGGGAAATCGCTTTGAAGTCTTCTTTTTTTAGCACTTTTTCGGAAACCGCTCCGGAATAGGCAACGATAATTTTTGGATTTTTTTCGGAATTGAGTTTGTTCAAAACTTCGGTTCTCAAAACCAAATTTGCATTTTGTGTTTTCTCAATTTGATACGGTTCGAGATGAGTTGCCGGAAAATATAGCACGTTTTCTTTACCCAAAAGATCTTCCATTTCGGCATTTGCATAGAGTGCGTTTTCTTTGTCATCAAAAAGAAAAAGTGTGGTTTTTTTCTGAATCAGAAAAAGTTCCGACGCAAAAACCGACGGCGAAGAACCCGCAAAACCTTTCACGGAAAGATGCTGATGATTCTCAGAATTTTTAAAAATGGCTGCTCCGAATTCATTTTTCAGAAGATACGGAAGAAACGCTTCACTGATTTTTTTTAGTCCCATTTATTAATCGTATAAACGCAAAAAGCGATTCCGAAAGATTTTCCGAAACCGTGATTTACACCGCAAATTTACGAAAAATAAAGAACCGGTTGTTTTCAAAATCTTATTAATCTTTTTTTAAGAAGCGGTAAAGTTTGGTTAAAGTTAACCGAGATGAAATTTGTAGCATATAATTTGTTAATTTTACTTCAACAAATATTTTTTAATTATGAAAAAATTATTAACAGCACTTTCCGTAGTCATCGGACTCGGTTTGGCAAATGCACAACAAGTTGCTCCTGCTGCAACTACCACACAAACAAAATCTGCAAAACCGGCAGTTTCTGAAACAGTATCAAAACCCGGCGTAAAGTTGAAAAAAGACGGAACACCGGACAAAAGGTACAAAGCCAACAAACGCCTGAAGAAAGATGGAACTCCCGACAAAAGGTATAAAGAAAACAAATAGATTTTTGTCAAACCCAACAAAAACGGCTCAAATAATTTGAGCCGTTTTTTTATTTTTCAGAGAGTTCTTTCAGTTTTGCCAATCCTTCTTCAAAAGATTTATTCATCTGCCAATTCATACAGGGTTTCATCGGTTTGAAGTACGTATCTATTTCATAATCTATTGTCCACGTTACTTTTGTTGCGTCGTTTTCCGTTGAAAGAAGTAAGTCAGAAACGGCAGTATCTTCCATTGGTTTAATGAAATGCATTTTCGTAGAAACCTTTTTCATTGGTACAATTGCAGTAATTTCCTGTTCGCCTTCACCTACATCGTCATTTCCTTTCCAGTGATAACCATCGCCGATTTCTCCGCTTGTTCCTTTGTAAGTTATGACCAGATTCGGGTCGTATTTCATCCACGGGTTCCATGAATTTATTGCTTTTGTAGAATTTACACTCTGCCACACTTTTTCTTTGGGAGCATTGATGACGATTGATTGTTCGTTATGACATTTGCTGTCAAAAAACAACATTGCAATCACGCAATACACTATCAGCAAAGCGATAATGACACCTAAAATTTTCAGAATTTTTTTCATTTTTAATTATTTTGTTGCAAACAAAGTTAGTCAATTTTACTATTCAAATTTATTTTTTGGTTTTGATGATAATAAATTTTCTTTACCTTTAAAAACAAAAAATGCGAAGGTTTTTTTCAATTTTTCTTTTGTCGGTTTTTTTAGTTTTTATCGGCTGTATAAGAGCAGATACCAATAATTCCAGAGCGTATGCAGAAGGAAAAATTTCAGGCGAAAATGTGAATTTTTCTTCCGTTACCATAAAATTAGTGAGCGACAATACCCATATCGCATCTGCAATTCCTGATGATTCGGGAAATTTTGTTTTATCGGGACCAATGACTTCCAGCTCTTTTTCATTGGTTTTGAACCAGAAAATAAAATCTTTCAGCGCATCAATGCAGGGTTGCGAAATTTCCGGAAACGGCAAAAAAATTACTGTTCCCAAAGAGATTACTTATATTGTATTTCACGAAATTGTTTTGGAATGAAGAGCGTTTTCACTTTAATTTTACTGATGATTTCTGCGATGGTTTTTTCGCAGAATAAGAAAAAATACGATTTAGATGTGGTTGCAAATATTGATGCGAAATTCATTGCAATGCAGCCGATTGGGAACAATGCTTTTGCAAAATATCTGCGTAGTTTTTACGGATTCGGTTTTGGCGGAAATTTGATGACGCCTATCAATTTCGGGATTGGTCTTGATGTGAATTTTCTGTATTCTAACGTGATTTATGGCAAAGAAAATCTCTACGGAAGTATTGCTTCACCGGTGATTAATTCTTATGATATTTATCTCACGCACCGCAGTATTCTTTCGGAAGAATTCTTTACCGAAGAAATGGCGGGTTTCACTTTTTACCGGCAAATCAATCTTTTCACCGAAGAAAAAAACACGAAAAATATCAATTTGGGAAACGGTTTAAACTTCGGTGCAAAACTCGTTTATGTGCTTACAGAACCGCAGCAGGTTTTTCTCGCTGCGAAATTCAACACTTATAAAACTTCTGTTTTCAATGAAAATCCCGAAATTGAAAATTTCTATAATCATTCTTATTTTCTGAGTTTGAGTTTAGGGTATCGTTATCAATTCTGAAATTTTATACATTTGCTCTATGCTAAATTTCATTAAGAAAAAAATCGCATTGCTTTGGGCAAAAAAACATGTACGGAACTCCGGAATTTTCAAGCAAAACACTGTTGAAAATCAGGAAAAACTTTTGCTTTCTTTGACGAAAACCGCCGAAAAAACCCTTTTCGGAAGAGAACACCGTTTTGAAGAAATACAATCTGTTGAAGATTTTCAAAAACGAGTTCCAATCGCTGATTATGAAGATTTAAAACCTTATATCGAAAGAGTAAAAAAAGGACAAAGAAACATTCTCTGGACAGAAACTCCGGAATATTTTGCCAAAACTTCCGGTACAACTTCCGGCTCAAAATATATACCGATTTCCAAAGAGGGAATGCCGTTTCAAATTGCTGCTGCACAAAGTGCGATTTTTCATTACATCGAAAAAAAAAACAATGCAGATTTCGTCAACGGGAAAATGATTTTTTTGCAAGGAAGTCCGGAATTGCAGGAAATCAACGGCATCAAAACCGGAAGATTGTCGGGAATTGTTGCACATCACATTCCGAATTATCTGCAAAAAAACCGATTGCCGAGTTTCAAAACTAACCTTATCGACGATTGGGAAACAAAAGTTGATGAAATCGTAAAAGAAACTGAAAAGGAAAATATGACTTTGATTTCGGGAATTCCGCCTTGGTTGATTATGTATTTTGAAAAACTGATTGAGAGAAACGGCAAAAAAATTTCTGAACTTTTCCCCAATCTGCAACTCATCATTACAGGCGGCGTAAATTACGAACCGTACCGCGAAAAGATGAATGAACTCATCGGAAAACCAATAGATATTGTACAAACATTTCCTGCAAGTGAAGGATTTTTCGGGTTTCAAGACGATTATCAAAATGACGGACTTTTACTTTTGACCAATCACGGAATTTTCTATGAATTTATTCCGCTGGAAGAATTTGGGAAAACTGATGCGAAAAGATTAACATTAAAAGATATTGAACTTCATAAAGATTATGCGTTGATTCTCACGACCAACTCAGGACTTTGGTCTTATTCTATTGGTGATGTAGTGAGATTTATTTCTAAAAATCCGTACAGAATTTTGGTTTCGGGAAGAACAAAACATTACACTTCTGCTTTCGGTGAACACGTGATTGCCTTTGAAGCTGAAGAAGCGATGAAAGCAACTGTGGAAAAATTTCATGCACAGATTACCGAGTTTCATCTCGCTCCGCAAGTGAATCCTAAACAGGGACTTCCTTTTCACGAATGGTTTATTGAGTTTGAAAAAGAACCGGAAAATTTTGAGGATTTCAGAAAAAATTTGGACTTAGAAATGCGGAAAAGAAATTCGTATTACGATGATTTGATTTCCGGAAACGTGCTGCAATCTTTGGTAATTTCCAAACTCAAGAAAAACGCTTTCAACGAATATGCAAAATCCGAAGGGAAACTCGGCGGACAAAACAAAATTCCGAGATTGGCAAATGACAGAAAAATTGCAGATTTTTTAGCAGATTTCAGAATGTGAGATTTAACTGTTTGAAATTACGTATTTTTGTCCCTTAATTTCATCGAATGAAACCGCTACAACGTATTCTTTCTTTTGCAAAACCTCATCAGAAATATCTTTTCGGAAGCATTTTTTTCAATCTGCTTTATTCTATGTTACAAATTGCTTCTATCGTTACAATGCTCCCGATTCTCAGAATCCTTTTTAAATTAGATGATGAAGTCGATACTTCTAAAGTTCCTGTTTACAGTGGAAAATTCGCAGATTATTTCGGATATCTGAAAGATACGGCGTATTACAAAATACAAATGAGCATCAACGAACACGGTGCAATTCATATTTTGGCGATTCTCTGTGGAATTACCGGATTGGCGTTTCTGCTGAGAAATCTCTTCCGCTATATCGGTGCTTATTTGCTGGTCAATTACCGAGTTGGGATTACCAAAGATTTGCGAACCGCAATGTATGACAAGTTTCTGAAACTGCCGGTTTCGTTTTTTACCGAACAGCGAAAAGGCGATATGATGAGCAGGATTTCAAACGACATTGGTGCCGTAGAAGGCGGAATTATGGGAAGTTTGGTAGATTTGCTGAACTCGCCGTTTATGATTATCACTTCGTTGATTACGCTTTTCATTCTCTCTCCGCAACTCACGCTGTTTTCACTTTTGGTTTTTCCGGTGATGGGTTGGCTGATTTCTTTTGTCGGAAAAAGTTTGAAAAGACACGCAACTGCTGCACAAGAAGAACTGGGGAATCTTTTTTCTTTGGTAGATGAAACCCTGAAATCTTCTAAAGTCATCAAGATTTTCAATGCAGACAAAATCCTGAAAAACCGTTTTAACACAACAACCGACAATTGGCAAAAATATGCGATAGGAATGAGCAGAAGAAGGGAACTCGCTTCACCGATGAGTGAATTTCTAGGTTCTGTTACAATGTTGATTATCACTTGGTTTGCAGGAGTACAGATCATTAGTGGCGTGAACAAAGACCCTGTAACTTTTCTTGCATTTATCGGGGTTTTCTTTCAGATTCTTGACCCTGCGAAAAAATTGTCGAATGCGTTTTCTGCAATTCAGGGCGGAATGGCGAGTTTAGACCGCGTTTCAGAAGTTCTGGATTACGATTTAAAAATTGATGAAGCCGAAAATCCCATTCCTGTTTCCGATTTGAAGGACAAGATAGAATTTAGAAACATCGGTTTTTTCTACGATAAAGACAATGTGATTCTCAAGAATTTTTCGCTCACGATTCCGAAAGGAAAAACCATTGCTTTGGTCGGTCAATCCGGTTCTGGAAAAACAACGATTGCTAATTTGCTTGCAAGGTTTTATGATGTTTCCGAAGGGGAAATTTTAATTGACGGCATCAATATTAAAGAGTTGAAAATAAAGGATTACCGCCATCTTTTAGGAATGGTAACACAAGAATCGGTTTTGTTCAATGATTCTGTTTTCAATAATATTTTGATGGGAAAACCTGATGCAGCCGAAGAAGAAGTGATTGCCGCCGCAAAAATTGCAAACGCTCATCAGTTCATCGAAAATCTCCCAGAAAAATATTTTACCAATATCGGGGATGATGGCAACAAACTTTCCGGAGGACAAAAACAGCGTGTTTCAATTGCAAGAGCCGTTCTGAAAAATCCGCCAATCATGATTTTAGACGAAGCTACTTCCGCTTTGGATACCGAAAGCGAAAGATTTGTGCAGGACGCTTTGGAAAAAATGATGGAAAACCGCACTTCATTGGTTATTGCACACCGACTTTCAACCATTCAAAAAGCCGATTTAATTGTCGTAATGGAACGCGGTGAAATTGTGGAACAGGGAACTCATCAAGAACTTTTCGACAAAAATGGCATTTATAGAAAGTTGGTGGAGTTGCAGAATTTTACATAGATTTTAAAGCTGATGAATCCGATTCAGGAATATTTTTACCGTATAGACGAACCGGCAAGAAGCGTTTTTTGTTCATCGTGATTCATCATATAACTCCTATATTTTACGTTAATAAAAAAATGTAATGAAGAAAATACTTTCAGTTTGTTTTATTTTCAGTTTATTTTTTTGTTTTTCGCAAAGAACAGAAACTTTTGCCGTAAACGGAGCAGAACGACAAGCATTAATTTTTGAACCCAGCATAAAATCTGCTAAAATTCCGGTTGTATTTGTTTTTCATGGACACGGCGGTAATGCACGTTTTGCAAGCCGAAAAATCAATTTTCAGGATTATTACAAAGAAGCACTTGTCATTTTTATGCAGGGAATTCCAGGCAGGACTTCAATACGAGTAGATCCGAAAGGAGTGATGAACGGTTGGCAATTTTTTCCCAATGATTTAGGAAATCGCGATGTGTTGTTTTTCGATGAGGTTTTAGCGAAGTTGCATCAAAATTATACGATTGATGATGACCGAATTTATGTTGTGGGTCATTCAAACGGAGCGCGTTTTGTGAATGTGCTTTGGAAAGAACGTCCGGAAAAAATTGCCGCAATTATTTCTGTTGCCGCTCAAGGTGGTTTTATGGTTTCCGGAGCCAAACCGATTTCTGTTTGGATGAGTATGGGCAAAAAAGATCCTTTGGTTTCGTTTGAAAGTCAGGTGAGATCTGTTCCTATTATTCAAAAAAACTTAGCTGTAAATACTGAAAATCTTACTGTAAAAGGTGATTTGCAAATATATAAAGCAATCGGTAAAACAGAACTTGTTTTAGAACAAAGAAATTCAGGACACGAATTTCCCGAAAATTCACTTGCAGAAATGACCGATTTTTTGAAACGGAATCAAAAATATCATGAAGAGAGGTAAACCAATTCTCTACTGAAAATATCATCGGGATTTTCTAATATTTTTGCAGATTTTGTTTTCTCAAAAAGCTTTTCAACGAAAAAATTAGTCTCAAAAAACTGCCGGTGAATTCCTTTGAGCATTTCCATGAACAAATCTATTCCGAGCTGGTTATTATGCAAATCCATTTTGGTTTCCAATGGCTCATTGGGGAAAAGTTCTTCGTGCAAATCGGTCATTCTTTTACAGAAATCCCGTGCTTTTTCGGGGGAAGAAATTTTGCAGCAATACATCATGATTAAGCAAGTCCAGAGTGCATGTCTGAAAGCATTTCCTATTCCGTTGGAAGAACTTGTTTCGGGGAAATATTTTTGTGCAATCGCAAACGACTTTACCGTTGCAAAAAATCCTAAAATTGTAAACAGCGGATGCGGAACTGTTAATCTTAAAATTTTAACAATTTTGGTAAAACTCAGCGTTCTTAAAGCATTAATTAAAATTACGGCAGTTCTCATAACAGAAATCTCTCCCAAAAATAAGGAGAGATTTTTTATTCGCTAAAAATTTGATTAAGAATGAACCAAAAGATTGACAGTTTTAGAAACCTTGTCTTTGATTTCCGTTCTTTTTACGATAAAATCTACAAATCCTTTTTCCTGCAAAAACTCGGAAGTTTGGAATCCTTCTGGTAAATCTTTACCAATGGTTTCGCGAATTACTCTCGGTCCTGCAAAACCAATTAAAGCTCCTGGTTCTGCCATGATAATATCTGCAGTCATCGCAAAAGAAGCGGTAATTCCTCCGAAAGTAGGGTCGCACAAATAAGCGATGTATAAAAGTCCTGCTTCGGAAAGCTGTGCCAATTTTGACTGTACTTTTGCGAGTTGCATCAGAGAATAGGTTGCTTCTTGCATTCTTGCTCCTCCTGATTGACAAATTATCATGTACGGAAGTTTATTTTCGATACAATAATCTACTGCTCTGCGAATTTTTTCGCCCATTACAGAACCTAAAGAACCGCCGATAAATCCGAAATCCATACATGAAATGACCATTTCCGTTCCGTTTACTTTTCCTACAGCATTGCGGAGAGAATCATTGAGTTTGGTTTTGGCTTTCACCTCTTTCAACCGATCAGAATATGATTTGGTATCTTTGAAATTCAGCATATCTACACTTTCTACATTTGCATTAAGTTCGGTGTATTTATTTTCATCAAAAAGGATTGAGAAAAATTCGTTGCTGCCGATTCTCACGTGAAAACCATCTTCAGGCGAAACATAATTGTTGGCTTTCAGATCTTCGTGCTCGATGATTTTTCCTGTCGGAGTTTGATGCCAAAGTCCTTTCGGAACGTCTTTTTTGTTTTCCGTAGAAGTGGTGATGTTCTTCTCTTTTCTTTTAAACCAGTCGAATGCCATAATCTATGATTGATAAGTGATGATTGACAAGTGGTGATTGACAAAGCACGAAAGCTTTAATCAATCAACAATTATCATTTATAAATTTAGAGTGTATTAATATTATTCAGGTCTTCAAATGCCTGAACCAATCTTTTGCTAAAGGTTTCTTCGCCTTTTCTTACCCAAACTCTTGGGTCGTAATATTTTTTGTTCGGTTTGTCGTCTCCTTCCGGATTTCCGATTTGGGATTTCAGATATTCCAGTTTTTCTGTCATATAATCTCTTATTCCTTCGGTGTAAGCAAATTGCAGGTCGGTATCAATATTCATTTTAATCGCACCATAACTTATTGCCTCTCTAATTTCTTCTAAGGTAGAACCTGAACCGCCGTGGAAAACAAAGTTGACAGGTTTTGCTCCCAAACCAAATTTTTCTGCGGTATATTTTTGAGAATTATCCAAGATTTTCGGGGTGAGTTTTACGTTCCCTGGTTTGTAAACGCCGTGTACATTTCCGAAAGCAGCAGCAATTGTAAAGTTCGGCGAGATTGCTTTTAATCTTTCGTAAGCATAAGCAACTTCATCGGGTTGTGTATAGAGTTTGGAAGAATCTACACCAGAATTGTCCACTCCGTCTTCTTCGCCTCCTGTAACACCGAGTTCTATTTCTAAAGTTATTCCTATTTTCGCCATTCTCTCAAAATATTTGCAAGAAATATCGAGGTTTTCTTCAATAGGTTCTTCAGATAAATCGAGCATGTGTGATGAGTAAAGAGGTTTTCCTGTTTGTTTGAAAAATTCTTCATTGGCATCCATCAACCCATCAATCCACGGAAGAAGTTTTTTTGCACAGTGGTCTGTATGCAGAATTACCGTTGCTCCATAAGCTTCTGCCAAAGTGTGGATATGTTTTGCACCTGCAATTCCGCCTAGAATTGCGGCTTGTTGCCCGTCATTGCTTAAACCTTTTCCTGCGTTGAAAGCTGCACCACCATTAGAAAACTGAATGATAACCGGTGCGTTTAGTTTTGCTGCAGTTTCCATCGTAGCATTTACGTTGCTAGAGCCGATGACGTTAACCGCCGGAAGTGCATATTGATTTTCTTTAGCGTGTTCAAAAATTTCTGTGACCAAGTTACCAGTGGCAACACCTGCCGGAAATAGTCTGCTCATAATTTAATTGTTTTTAGATTTGTTTTTAAATTCAGGACTGTAAAGTTAAGAATTTTTAAGGGAATTATCTCAATTCCTCTTGTCATTTCCCCAAAGCAGCTTTTGGCGTATGGTTTCGTAGAAACTTAAATTGTTCGGGTAAATCAGTGAGATTTGGAAGTTTGCTTTTCGAAGCACAACTTCTACATCGGTTTCCATATTGACCAATCGAGAATCCAGCGAAAGTGTATATTGCGGAACACGACTTTTTATTTTCATTCGTATTTCTACATTATCATTTACAATTAAAGGACGTACATTCAGATTGTGCGGAGCAATTGGTGTTACAACGAAATTATCATTGTTTGGCGTGAGAATAGGACCGCCGCAACTCAGTGAATATGCCGTAGAACCAGTCGGTGTAGAAATGATAAGTCCGTCTCCCCAAAAAACATTTAGAAATTCATCATTGATATAAGAATCTACCGTAATCATAGAAGTTGTTTCTTTTCTGGAAATGGTAATATCATTCAGCGCATAAGGAAAGAAAAATGCATTTTTCGGCGAAACTACTTCTATCACAGAACGTTTACTGATTTTTACATTACCTTTGATAATCTCGTCAAGCTCTGCAAAAATTTCTTCTTTGGTAAAATTCGCCAAAAAACCCAGCCGACCTGTATTGACACCGACTACGGGAATTTCTGAATCGTGAACATACAAAAGAGAATTTACGATAGTGCCGTCTCCGCCGAAAGTAAAGAACAAATCGACATTCTTTTCGCACAAGTCTTCTTTAGAAGCAAATCGCTCAAAATTTCCATTAAAAGGCATTTCGTTTGCCATTTCCTGAAACAAAATCGGCTGTACTCCTCTTTTTTCAAGCTCAGAAATAAATTTGCCTAAATACAGAAAAGTATCTTGGTCATTTTTTTGGGTATAAACAGCGGCTTTCATTTTAATACTCAAGATATTTTTGGAAAAAATCAAATCGGTTTTTCAGCAGTTCTTCTTTTTCATCGTCATAAAATTTATGAACCACGCTGTAACCGTATCTTTCAAAGGTTTCGTCTATAGAGCTCAAATTTTCGCTGCTGATTTTCAAAGTTACCTGTATCTCGTCTTCAATGATAGAACTAATGTAACAACTGTAAATTTTGGCATCATTCTGCTCCACGATTTTGCAAATCTCCGTCATGGAATAATTTTTCTCATGTACCTGAACCACAAGCAACGCACCGTTTTCTGAAAATAAAGGATATTTTGAAAACTCGTTGAAAATATCATCACAGGAAAGATAACCTCTGTATTTTTCATCTTTGTTGATGACGGGAACCACGTTTGCATTGAACGTGTGAAACAACTTAATAGAATCTAAAATATTGCCGTCATCTAAAATCGCAAATTTCTCGTAATGAATTGCAAGAGAAGCCAAATTTCCTTCCGGACTTTCATCTAAAAAAGATTGGCTGATTGCACCTTGGTAAATTCCCTTTTTTTTGATGAAAATATGGGTATAACCAAATTCTTTGGCAATTTCATTGGCAACCTCAATTGAGTCGCTGCTTTGAAATGCGGGATAATCTTTAGAAATATATTCTTTAATAAACATTAGCCAAATTTAGCAAAAATCTGAATTAGAAAGCGTATTTGTGGTTAAATTTAAAAATTAAACAAAAAATTTGCAGCATACGGAAACTTTTATATATCTTTGTAGCCTTTCATTTTTACTTTTTATTAGATTTATTTCAAACTGCGCTGTTTTAGGACGGTGCAGTTTTTTATTTCTTTGGGGTTTGATTGCTCCTTAAAAAAATAAGTCCTGCTAAAATAATCGCTCCGCCGAAAAGCTCTACCACACCGAGTTTTTCACCATCTAAAATTCCCCAAATTACGGCAACAATCGGCATGAGCAAAGTAACGGTAGAAGTAAATAATGCGTTTGAAATCTTCAGCAGACGGTAGTTCATCATCATCGCAAGTCCCGTTCCGAAAACTGCAAGCAGGGAAACAAAACCCATTCCCGCTAAATGATTTCCGGAAAAATGAAAATCCTTGAAAAACCCAGAAATTGCAAGCGAAACCAATGACGGAAAAAACAAGACAAACCCGAAAATAAAAGAAGAAAGCGCAATCGGTTCTATATGATTTAATTTTTTCTTCACCGTGAGTTGATTAATGGCGTATAATAAGGTAGCCAAAAGCAGAAGTAAAATCGGGAACAGTTTCAGTTCGCCCGCTTCATGACCGCCTAAAGTCAAAATGCAAACTCCTGTAAAACTGATGATTACTCCAATTTTTTGAGCACGGGTAGAAATTTCTTGGTAGAGAAAAGGACCAATGATAATGATGAAAATGGGAACCATAGAATTGATGATTCCTGCAACACTGCTACTGATTTCGGTTTCAGCCATCGGAAAGAGAAACATGGGGAAGAAATTTCCGCACGCCGCAGAAAGAAGCAGCCATTTTATATGCTTTCTCGGGAATTTTTTAATATTCAGAATAGCGACCGGCATAAGCAAAATTGAAGCAATTAGAATCCTCAAAGCTCCTATTTCGTAGGGATTGTAATAATCAAGCGATTTTTTGATGAGGATAAATGATGAACCCCAAATCAGGGTTAAAACCATCAGCAAAACCCATTTTTCTTTTTCTCGGCTCATTGATTTTCTTTTAAAATTTTAAGATATTCTTTTTTGGGAATCATTTTCGCGCCAAGCGATTCCAAATGCTCGGAATAAATCTGACAGTCGATAAGCTCAAAATTTTCGAGATTTTTCTGAACGAAATTGATGAATCCCGCTTTAGAAGCATTGCTCACTTTAGAAAACATACTTTCTCCGCAAAATACTTTCCCGATTTGAATCCCATAAAATCCACCGACTAATTCATTATTTTGCCAAACCTCTATACTTTTTGCAAATCTGTTTTTGTGAAGAATTTCAAAAGAATCAATCAGCGCTCCGGAAATCCACGTTCCGTCTTGGTCTTTTCTAAAAGTACTTCTGCATGCTTCCATCACTTTCTTGAAACATTGATTTTCGGTAAAGGTGAAAATCTCATCGCGAAGTATTTTCTTCATTGATTTTGAAATTTTCAACTCGTCGGGAAACAATACAAATCTCGGATTTGGGCACCACCAAAGAATTTCTTCGCCCTCATTAAACCAAGGAAACAACCCTAGTTGATAACCGAATAATAATCTTTCCGGTGATAAATCGCCGCCAATCGCAATCACTCCCGACTCTGAGTTGAGTAATTCGGGATTTGGAAACGAAATTTCTTTAGAATTTAGCCGAATCATGACTGCAAAAGAAATCCCACTTAATCAGTAGGATTATTTTCAATGCGGATAAATCGTTTAGAATGGTAAATCGTCATTTTCATCAGTTCCAAAAGGGTCGTCGTCTTTTGCTGCGATGTTTTCAACAGAGTTAGATGAAGTTGCTGCAACATTGATCGGCTCGTTATAATCTGCAGAACCATCAGTTTTTTGAATTCTCCAGCCGACAATCGAGTTAAAATATTTCACTTCACCTTGCGGCGAAGTCCACTCTCTGCCTCTTATGTTAATGCCGATTTTCACTTTGTCACCCTCTTTTATATTATTGAGCAATTCTGCTTTTTCCTGCAAAAACTCTATATTAATAGGTTGTGGATACTGTTCTTCTGTTGAAAGTACCAATTCTCTTTTCTGAAAGCCGCTTGCAAAAGTCAGTATTTCAGATAATTTCTTTACTGTTCCCTGTAATTCCATAATCAAAATATTAAAAATGTAAAGGTAATAAAAACCATAGAAAAAATAAAACAGAGGTTAAAATTTCGCGAATATTTTTTCAAAAAAGACTTTGTTCAGAATTGAAAAAGTTTATATATTTGCAATCACCAAAAAAGGAATATTGTTCATTCAGCGGATGTGGTGTAATTGGTAGCCACGCCAGACTTAGGATCTGGTGCCGTGAGGCGTGGGGGTTCGAGTCCCTTCATCCGCACATTTTTTTGCGAAAATAGCTCAGCTGGTAGAGCGCAACCTTGCCAAGGTTGAGGTCGCGGGTTCGAACCCCGTTTTTCGCTCATATTTCTACCTGCCTTGGTGGTGGAACTGGTAGACACGCAGGACTTAAAATCCTGTGTCCGCAAGGACGTACGGGTTCAAGTCCCGTCCGAGGTACATAGCGGGAGTTGGTTGAAAAATCATCTCCCGTTTCTTTTTTCAACCTCTGGAAATCTCGATTATACCTGCAAAGTAATGAGATTGCTTCATTAAAAGGAAGGGTTCGGAATTTATTTTTTTCAAAAATTAATTTTTCTGTGAAGTACGAACCCAATAAAAGTACTTTCGTTTCTACAGTAGCATTTTTGTAAAAATCATCGAGATTTGAGATAACCGTAAGTCCGAAAGATAGAAGTTTATTTAAATCATCATTGTAGTTACTATATTCGTTTTTTCTTAACTTCAAATCGACCAGCTCTGACTTTTTTATTTCCGACATTTTTAAATAGAGGCTGTCATCAATAATCCCATTTATATTTTTATTTACAAGTGCTATTTGCTCTTTTTCTAACTGGCATATTTTTTCCTCTATACTTTTTGATAGTCTAATGCTTTCTTGAAGAGTTTCTTGGTATTCATCAATTAGAATTTCTTCAAATAACTTTAGAATGCCTTTAGAGGGTTTTGCTTTAGAAAGAACTCTATATAATTCTTTGTGAATTATTTCAGGGGAATACTTCTCTCCACAGTTGTTTGAACATCTATATGAAGAATGAAATACCTTTTTCTGTTTTCCATTATTACTCTTACTTCCGTAGAGTGGGCTACCACAGCAAGCACATACCAAAAACCCACTTAAAGGAAAGTCAGGGTTTTTAGGTCGTTTCTTTTTAATCATCCTGTTTCTGCCTTTTTTGATGTCCTGCACCGTGTTAAATAATTTTTCCGGGATGATTGCTTCGTGCAGCCCTTTTTGCAAATTGTAAGGAGGTATTTTATGCTTTTTAAGGTCAATATAACCTGCGTACAAAATATTACTCAGGATTATGCTTAATGACGATTCAGAAATATTTAGTCCTTCTGCCTTATATTTTTTTACCAACTCTGCCTGTGTATATAAACCAGTCGAGTAATCTTCAAATAACTGTCTTATTAGAGGTGCTTTTTCATTTGGTACTATGCCTTTTTTTAAAGAACCATCTTCATTAATTCTTCCCCACTTATAACCATTCGGGGGAGTTTTAATATATCTTCCCTTCTTCATTGCTCTTCTTTCCCCAAGCCTTGTCCGTTCGTTAATGATCGCCCTCTCATATTCAGCAAAAGTAAACTTCAAATGCATTATCATTCTACCTTGTGCAGAATCAATATCATTAATCCATTCATCAACGAAATTAACTTCAATACCTAATTTATTGATGTCTTCATAAGCCTCAACACCTGTCTTAACCCCTCTTGTAAATCTATCGGCTTTTTTAGTTAAAAAGAGGTTAATTTCACCTTTATTTTCTTTCAAAAATTTATGCGCTTTTTCAAATTGAGGTCTTTTAAAGTCCTTTCCTGAATAAACATCTACATAAGTATCTAAAAGAATAATGTTATTGTTTATACAAAAATTTTTAATGCTTTCTTTTTGGCTTTCAAGTGAAGTACCATCTTCTTGGCTAACAGAACTAACACGTAAATATCCTACCGCTGTTTTATATGTTTTTTTCTTCTCCATCTTTTATTTTTGTTTTTACAGAATTGGCTTTAAACTCTTTGATAACTATCTTAGCCTGTCTTTGGAGTTCCCAAAGAATTTTTTCTATCTCATCATCAGAAAAATTTTCTCCTGCGTTTTGGAGGGTTTTTCGGGCTTTCTCCTTTGTAACCATCACTTATAGTTTTATACTTGTCTCTAATTCATCATTAATGGCAATATCAATCTTCTGAAAACTCCAGCTAATGATTGTCTCCATTACTTCTTCATTGAGAAGTAAACTTTGGGAATTTTCAATAAACCTTATATCCCCTTCTTTCAGATGAAACTTGAGGTACTGATAATCGCCCGTTTTAAGAAAGTAAAGCAATAGCATTTTATTTTTATCCTCTAACGGGTTTTGTATTTTAAAATCTGTTGAAAGAGCATTATTAGGATATTCTAAAGCGATATAATCCTCCAGTTTGAAAATTGTGTGAACAGGAAACCTTCCTTTAGAAAACCATCTCATATAGGCTTCAAACGAGTATAATCTTGCGTGTCCCTCAATAGGAATATATAAGACTTGGGGCATTGAAAACAAAGTTTTAATAACCTCCAACTTAAAAAGTGAAAAATCTTTTATAGATGATTCTAATAATGTCTTTCTCGCATCCTTTAAAATATTTATGGGAATCCCAAACTTACGAGCATCAAAAACTATATTGAGCCAAATATTCTCCAACCTATTAAATCTTCGTATTTTTCCTTTGTCTCCGTCCTGTAATTTAATGACAGCTTGAGCGAGCCAACTATTAACAATTCTTGCAGGATGTTCTGGTTTGATTCCTGTTTTATTTTCCTGCAAACAGTAGTTTAATACATCGTTTCTCAAAAAATGAACGACCTCTAATGGCAAATCTCCATAAACATCCAATACTGCTTTTTCGCTAATACTTTTTTCCTGTTGTCTTGCTTTCTCAATATCAAATCCCATAATCGAAATATTTTTACAAATATATAAATTTTACAATTAAATGTAACAAAAATTTTATTTTATTTCTTTTCGATGTATTATGAATTGTTTTCTACAAAAAAGACTTTCTAATAATAAGAAAGTCTTTAAAATGAAATAGTACTTTTATTAAGTGTAAAGTTCTTATTTCAAACAACTAATTAATCTTAAGAAGTTAGATGAAATAATATTTTCTACGTTGTAACTCGAGGCATTCCATTCTTGAGCCAAATAATCGATTACTGGGGATGTTTCTCCCGGATTTAAAGGTAAACCTTTCTCAACTATAAATGGACCATCTGTTTCTGTTAAAATAAACTCTTTAGGTATTTTTGATATGATTTTCCTTCCAGAGACAGATTTTATCATTGCCGGATTAACAGAGAAAAAATAACCTGCTTCTCTAATGGCTTCAATTAAATCTAATCTTCCTGAATACCAATGAAAAATTGCATATTTTATATTATATTCTAACAATAGATCTAAAACTTCTTTCTCCGCTTTTCTGGAATGAATGCTCAATATTTTTTTCTGCCCTGAAATAATCTTAAGTATTTTAGAAAAAGTATCTAATTGAATATCTTTTGTAGAAATCCCTTCTTTAGAAAAGTCTAAACCAATTTCTCCTATATACGATGTTTTACCAACGTTCTTAATGAATAAATCAAACTCCTTTTTATGCGAATCGGCCATCAAAGGGTGCATTCCTAAAGCTAATCTTATTCTTTTTAATGATTGAAAATGAGCGTATCCCATTTCAAAATGGCTTGGCAAATTGGTCATTGCTAATACTGATATATTAGCTTTTATGCAATCCTGCAAAACTTTTCTTGGATTCTGATATAAATCTATATGGCAGTGTGTATCAATAATCATCTTATCCCTAACTCAGACTTTACAAATCTATTTCCTTTATCTCTAAATAATTGTAAAACCTCTTCTTTAGACCTTAATACCATATCCGCATACTCTTCAAGATCAGCAATCTCAATATTTCCATTCACTAATAAATCTCTTTTCATATTTTCCAAAGAAATATTTCTTTTTAAATAGCTGGTTAATGCAGGCAGATCTTTACTGTAATTTCGTGAAGTGGCATTAGTAATAAAATTGCCATAGTGGTCTTCATTATCTAATGTTGCTTTATTTAGAGCAGCCCTTCTATAAATGCAAGGCATACATATTCCACATTCTTGTACTCCAGTTCTTACTTCCCAATTTTGTTTCCTTCCTCTTTTACCACAAGAAACCGAATCTTGAAAAATACTTTGTATAAATGTTTGGTTTGTACATTCAACAAACATTTCCCCCTTAGTTTTAAATGTATAAGGGTTATGTATTCTTGTAGATACTCCTAAATCGGCAAGTAATTCTTGAGTGTTTTTCAATACATAAGGATGCGTTGTTCTAGTACTTAAAGAACTCACTCTTGATGGAGTTAGTGGATAATTGATTGAGATTGTGCCGTTCTCAGGAATTATCAAATCATCAGTAGGGGACAAATAACAACCCAAACCAATGAAAAAGAAAGAACGACTACGGTAATTATTTTCGACATTTATTTTATTGCCATCACTATCTTTTCTTAACAATGCCAATTTTGATTGCACCCAATATATTTTGTCTTGATATTGGGCCATCAAATGCCTTAATAGCTTTCTTTGGTCTCCATTTGGACCTGGGGATTTTGAATCAAAATGAGATACCAAAAGTATTCTTTCATTATTTCCTAGCTTCTCCAATTCATCGATAACTCCAATTAAAGAATCCAAACCACCCGAAAATAAACTTACAGATTTGATGGAGTCTCTGTCGTAAGTTGGAATTTTTCTTCTGTTTGTACGTGGTTGAAACAAATTAACTTCTTCTATTTCTCGGAAATAAATCTGCCAATTATCACCTGTTAAGAAGTCTAAAACTTGTTTCAATTTTTCTTCTTTCCCACTCCAAACAGCTAAGTTATTCACTGGAAATTCCACTTCTATATCTCTTGCCCAACCATCATTTGAATAAATAGCCCGACTAAGCAGGTTATCTACACCATAAACTATTGCAGACACAAGAAAAAAATCAAATTTTACAGAAGTAAAATCAGTCGTAAAATCAAAAACCCTTTCATAACCTAAGAATGATAATGGAACTTTTCTATTCACTCCATTATCCATATAACAAAGTTGCAAATCTGAGAACTTGCCATAATCTGCATCCTCAATAACTACGTTTACTCTCATATTATTCAAATACGGTTAATATATCTTGCTGAATATTTTTAACAACCCTATCGGCTTCGTCAGAACTCCAATCAATGTTTTGTAGTGGATTTCTTTTGTGCATATCTCCAACTCTTTCAACTATAAAATTTTTTATTTGGTTGAAAAGGTTGTTACAATCACTTTCACTCTTATTTTTTATTAAATTTTCATAGAACCACTTTGATAAAAGCTCATTAATGTAATATCCAAAATATTTTACTATTACATCTTCCAATGTATTTGTGGTAAAAGTCTCCTGTAATAAAGTTTGTACTTCATCAATGGATTCAGCTTGCCCCATTAGTTCTTCTAATAATAATCTTGTGGCTTCTTTTGCCGCATTATCATCAATTGAAGTTGCATTACCGGAACAATACTCAATCAAATGATTAATTACATCGCCAACCGTTTTATTATCAATATCGGTTAAACCAGTAGATTCAAGAGTTTCTCTAATATTATTACCCGAACTGATAAACTTTGAAAAGACTCCTCCGATTTTCTTTGCAGTTCTGATACTGCTTCTTCCTCCTGCTTTTGAACCGCCACGCCCTCCTGTTGATGCTCCGCCCAATGCTGAAACAAAATGCCCCATAATGTTCTGTAGCTTCTGAGCTGGAAGAACAGAAGAATCACAATTTGAGGTAAGCGAAGAACTAAGCGTACCCCAATTCGGAACCATTGAGTGTTTTACATCAGAAAATGATTTAGATGTTCCCATTTCTATTTTTTTAGATTAAACGCTTTACTTGCTCTTGATTTTCCATCTTTGAAATAATCATTCAAAAACGTTCCAATTTCAGGTTCTGATTTAAAGTCTGCCAATCTCGTAGCAACCGCAGGTTCAATATCTGATACGCTGATTATTTTAAGAGTTTCCATATAGTGATAAACTGCATTTTCTATTTTATCTTCTGTCATTACATTGAAAATGTCATACAACCGCTTTTGCTGAGGATTCCTTTTTAAATTTGAAGATAAAAGATTGAAAAAAGCATCTTTTTCAATATCGCTAAAAGGTTGAAATTTTTCATATAGTAGAGATTTTGTAACTGTTGCCGTCATATTATCGGGTAATAACTCATTAAACAATGCCCTTACTACTGGTGGAATCATACTCGTTGCAGTGATAGAATTTTCTAATTTATCACGGGCAATCCAATAATAATCCCGTAAATCAACTCCTGATAACAATGGTTCTATTTGAAACCATTTTATTATTTTGGGTTTACTCCATTCTTTGAAATCAGTATCTTTTATTTCCAAAAGAACATCCTCAATGCCTTTATCCTTACATATAGATTCTATTTCTGTTATTTCTTTTGGCATTCCGTCTTGGGAAATTTGCCACTCAAATAATTTTTTGAACAGCTTGGGTTCTGAATATTCAAGTATCATCATTTTTGCAAGAACAGCATCATTAAAACTTTGTAACGATGCAACTTCGGCAAGTCTTTTTCTAATTGTATAAGTATTTAGAAACCGTTTAATCTGTCGGGGATTTCCATACAAACTATTTGTAATCAATGGTACTAATGCCGGAATCGTAATTACATTATCTTTAACTTTTCCAAATTCCTCTGCTTCTAAAATCTTTTCAAAATTTGATAATCCAAATGCAGAATATTTATTCGTTAACCTATACTTCTGAAATTCAGCAAGTACGTTTTCAAATTTGGTATTATCAATCTCTTTTTTACAGATAAGCATTGATATATAAGTTTCGACTTCTGATTCCGACAATCTCGGTAACGAATATGGAAGCTGAATTAATTTTTCTAAATAATCAATAACAATTCGGTTGTTATCTTCTTCGATTTCTTTATTATTTTTGTATTTATTTTCAATGGCATATTTCACTATTCGAGGGTCTGCTCCAATAATGAATGCTGTTTTGGGTACGTTTAGGAAAAGTTTAATTGCTTCAAGGTTCTCAATAATTCTTTCGGGGCTACATCTGTCTAAATCATCAATAATTACAACCAATCTTTTAAAGTTTGTGGCTTCTAAGAGTTCAGCAAAATCTTTTCTAAATTCTGCCACCGCATTAGTGGAATTTTTATCTTCCTCTTTACTTTCTTTTATAAAGGCTTTAAATGTTTCCTGACCTTCTTTGGAGTTAAGTTTTTCTATTATTTTTTCAGGATTATCTCCCCATTCGGTTAGCTTTTGAACGGCAAAAGGAAGTAAACTAATGCCTCCTGTAAAGTATGCAGAAACAGCGGGTAAGGCAACATTCTTCATAACCATACCTGCTCCACGTATCCAATCAATAGATTTCCAAAGTTTCTTTGCTTTTTCTTTTATCGTATCCTTTATTTCGGCTGAAATCTTTTTATTGTCTTCCAATTCCTTAAGAATTGAATTTAGCAATGCGGCTTTAGCATCATCATATCCTTCAAAAGTCCATCCATTAAAGTATATGCAGAGAGAATCCTTATCATCCTCCTTATCAAATTCTTCTTTTACTATTTGTAAGATACTGGATTTCCCACTTCCCCAATCGCCAAAAACGCCTATTGTAATCGGCAAAACAGACTCGTCATTGATTATATTGATTAACAAATCTGCGTGTACTTTAAAACCTAAAAGGTCTTCGGAGGTTTCGTTATCTGCCCACATAAATTGTAATTGTTAATGTGTGAAAATTATTCAAAGTATTCTATGTTGTCAGCAAAAATATTTCATTACGATTAATAAATATTACGGAAAACCGTAAAAATGAATTTAGTATTAAAAAATAATTTTTCATATTTATAGTTCTTATAAAATTCGGCAGAATTTATATTTTAGACAGATAAATATCTTTTTTCCTCTTCCAAATACAGTCATAAGCAGATTGAATACCAGAACTAATAGACGCTCCAGCACCCAATAAAAAAGAATGCGGAACATCCAAATTCCATTTAAAAGACCTTAAAAATGCATCGTATTCAAGTAGTATGTTTTCTGTCATATTAATTTACCTTTATATACAGACGGGTTATTTATAAATATTTTAATAATTCTTCTGCCAACCTAAATACTGTAGTCGATGATTCTTCTTTCGCTGGATTTTTGTGGTCAAATTGTTCAAAGTTTCTTGTAGCTCTTGTAATAGCTAAATCAACTCTTTTCTTTTTTGTTTTCGTATCAATTCCGTCTAATAACTCAAAAAAATCCTCACTCACTTTTTTAGTCCCGTTTCCGTCATATGTTACGCCGAACGGTTTAAGTAATTCATTTATTTTGTCGTTGTAATCACTCCTGTGCATTCCTCCTCCTTGATGGTCGTCAAAATGAAGAATTAACCAATACTCAAAAGATTGATTAGAATAAGCTACATTAAAATTTTGAGCTTCTGCTATTTGGATTGCACGATTAAAATCATTTTCAGTAAAGTCGTCTTTGTCAAATACACACCAAACTTGGTCATATTGCTTTTCGCCCGCTAATTGTTCTGCTCTATTGACCAACGATATTGTGTTATACCCTTCGCCAACTGATTTTACCGTTGCAGAAGAAAGTCTAAACTGATTGAAATAGGAAGGCTCTGTATTTTCACCTTCACAAACAATCAATATCGAAGGTTTTTCAATCAATTCAGCATCTGGTCTTTCCAAATTTGGTTCAATCCGCCTTTTAGCTTTAAGTTGTTCCTTATGTTTTTGTTTAGCCGCTATTTGCTCAGCTCTTTTGTTCTTCATTTTCATATTGCGGCATATTAAAATTTAGGTTATCAAAAAAGCCTAAATATGGAATAGCACCATATTTACCTCTAATGTAATTATCTTCAAAAGGTTCATTTTTCTTAACTTCATCAGACTTAAAGTTTGCTAAAGAATATAGTTTAGCCTCACCGTATTTATCTTTATTCGTAAACCAAATTTGGTCTCTTCTAAATAAGCCTGAACTTAATAAGTTAGTATCGTGAGTGTTGAAAATTAATTGAGCGTTTTTTGTATTGAATTCTTTTGAGTTAAACAAAGAAACAATTTTACACACTAAATTGGGATGTAACTTTGAATCAAGTTCGTCAACAACTAAAGTGTCGCCGTTTTCAATGACATCTAAAATAGGACCCGTTAAAGCAAAAAACTTTCTTGTCCCCGAAGATTCATCTTCATCAAGAGAAAAATTCACATTGCCCAATAATTGCTTATTTAAGTCATACTTTTTATGGGTTGTCAATATATCAGCAAAAAACTGAGTGTTTTCTTCTTTCATTTTCCTAATAATTTCATCCTTCATCTCTTTAGGCATTCCTGTAGGCAATTTATCAATATCCAATTTTTGAATCTTAATATCCTGAATCCCTAAGTCAGCAGCTTTTAATAATTCAAGAATTTTTGCTTTATGTGTTGGAATTTCGGTTTTGCCAACAGTAAAACCTTGATATCCGATTTCATCTAAACCTGAAAGGAATTTCAGTTTTTTAAACCAATCAACGACTGCAATAGCTATTTTTTCATTGAATTGTGCTGCAACTGAAATGAAAAGAGCATTATCTCTTACAAGCCCTCCTTTTATTACTGCTGAACCTCTTGTGAATTTTCTGCTATGAGTTTCAAATTGATTTCCATCTCTGTAAAACAATTCAATCTCCTTTGTTTTAGGTTTATGATATAGCCATTCTGAAACAATATTTTCTTTAGTCGCTTCAAAACCATAACGAAATAATTCTCCATTAAAAAGAAAAATAATTTCAAATTCAGATGGCTCATTTTCGGTTTCTTTACTTAAACGAAATGGTTCAACTTCAATGCTTTCTCCTTTTTGAGTTTCTTTTGAACTATTAATCACAAAATATCTCATAAAAGCAATAGCATCTAAAAATTTACTTTTTCCACTTGCGTTTGCTCCATAGATTACTGCACTTTTGAGTAATCTGTAATTAAATGTTTGGTCTTCAAAAACATTCTCTACTTCTCGTGTTTCTTTATCATAATTAGAAGCAATTAAACTCAAAGTTGCTTTATCCTTAAAGATTCTGAAATTTTTAACTGAAAATTGTAGAAGCATAATAATTTCGCTTTTGTTAAATTTTATTACAAAGATAATACTTATTTATTTCGCATATACAAAATAAATGTAATTTTTAACAAATTTACGATTTAAAACGCTTTTATTTTACGAGTATTAACAAAATAATAATTTCCATAGAGGTGTTTTTATTATAAGATATTTTTAATACTTTATGATGGTTGATGTTTAATTTTGCAAAAATTCAGGTGTTTTTCAAGTGGAAACTCAAAGCCAAATTTAAAATCTCAACTTAACAAATATATCTCTTTAAAAGTTTTGCTACCTTTCTAATCATTCATAAAAAATGCTACTTATGTCTAAATAAGTAGCATTTTACTATTATCAACTCAATTCATCACTCCCACAACTCGCAATTTTTAACAACCACATCCGTCAGAGAACGTCCTGAGCAAGTTCCGATAATCTGAACCTTCTGACCTTTATTAAGTTGGGAAAGAACTTTATTATTTTTATCCGAGAAATAGCAGTTCACACTTTGCAGGTAGTCGATTTTCAGAGAAACATAAGGGTCATCCAATACATCCTTTCCAATTGTTCCTACAACTCCTTTAATCAGTAGTCTTTTTCCTTTATATTGTCCATCTGCTGAAACTTCATTAGCTTCATAGGCATTGTAAAGTTCCGATGCTGATACTTCCATATCAACCTTTGGAAACAGCTTGCTGTTAGGGTCAACTTCTTTCAGCTTGGTTAAAAATCCGTCTTTGGTGGCAAGATAAGGATAGATATAACTTCCTTTGTCATTCCAAGAAGAAAGACCTTTATTTTTAGCCTCGTAAAGTGCTTCTAAATTTTGCTTATCCGGGTTCATTAAAGCAAAGAAAGGGGTTAAATCATAGTCGTATTTGATTTGCTGTGAGTTCATATTCGCATCATACGTCATTCCTTTTACTCCAGATGCATTGAATTTGTTTTTATAACGGACAAAGACATCAATAATCTCTTCCGGCAATCCGCCATTTACAGTTGGCATAGCCAAAGCACCACACTTAACCACAAAATCCATTTTGTTTTCTCCGTCTTCGGAGGATGTTACCTGTTTTTCCAAATCTGCATTAATAGCATAATTCTTAGACGAAATATTAGTAATTCCATTGGTTATAGCGTTGAGAACCGGCAGATATTCCGAACTCACAACTTTTTCAGTCACCAGCTTAGTATAAACCGGATTTTCTTTTAATGCGGAAAGCAGTTTCTCTCTGTTGGCTTTCAACTCCGGAGAAAGAGAAGCAATATTTTTAGCCGATTCGTCAAGATAGCTTTGATAAGGGTTTTGATTGACAACCTCTTCGGTTTTTTCTTTTGTAATCGAAGTGGAAGCAGGAAATTTTGTTTTGTTGGCTGTTATTCCAATCAAAGCCAACAGCACAGCATAAGAAACATACCGGACAGCCCGACTGTTCCATTGCTTTAATTTTTGTTTTAAATTTTCCGAGACCGGAGGAAGGATAACCACTCCTAAAATTGCAGAAATTAATCCTGCGAGCACTTCTTTCTGTGCAATCATTCCGAGTGCGGCAATGATGAACAATGCACCGATAATAAACTTTACGATTCTCATAAGACTGATATTTTTAAAATTAAACTTCAATTTTATTCTCTTTCAGCCCCAGAAAGATTCATAAAACCGGAAACCGACCTTTAATAAAATGAGTTTCCAATTTTAAAGATTGTTTATTGGTTTTCCTTACGGAAATCCGTAAAACCAATAAAAAAAGGCGTGAGGACTTAACCAAACGCTTCAAAGGCATCGCCAAACGCCCTATAACAATATGGAAAGCCCCACACCAAGTGTGGTAGCGGTTTTCCATATTCTCTGTTATAATTTGAAATTGGCGATTTCTTGAAGCAAGAATATGATTACACTACTTTGTTTTATCTATATTAAATTTACTTTTCTTATAAGTTTTATTTTTTAACTTCTGCTAATATAGAAATTTCCTTCCATAAATTAAATCGGTTGCTTTAAAATTATATTCCTTTAAAAATTTTCGCATCAGCGAAAATTCCTCTATTCATGGTATTTTCAACGGGTTTGTTGAAATATTTTACATTCAAAATTCGGTTGTTTTTCCTGCGATATTTCCGTTCAAAATTCCTTTTGGTGTTATCCCTTTGCTTTTAAAATTTGAAGGAATTTTAAACCTCTATTTGCGCTTGAAAAAATCTATCATATAATATCAACACTTGAGATGAGGTAAATTCACAGCCTCTGCTGGTCTTGAAACCGCTTTTATTCAGCTCATCAGCAATCTTTCCGTAACTGTTTCCGGCATTTCGTAATGAAACAATGAGGGCAGTTGCCTTACGGTTGTTCTCATTTTGAAGAGCCTTTAACCTCATCGCCTCGCTTCCCATTTGTCTGGCTTTGGCAGTTAGGTTATTTGGAGTTCCAAGTTTTACGCCTTTCGCTTTGAGTTCCTGAAGTGCAGCAATGGTTCTTTTGCTGATGAGTTCCCGCTCTTCTTGTGCAAGAACTGCCATTATTCCGATTGTAATCGAATTGGCTTCCGGCATATCACAGCATTTGAAATCTATATTGCTATCCTTCAATAAAAAGATAAACCCAGCATTTCTGCTGAGTCTATCAAGTTTAGCGATGAGCAAGGTTGCACCTTCATTCTTACTTTTCTCTATGGCTTTCAGGAGCTGAGATCTGTTATCATTCTTGCCACTCTCAATTTCCTCGAATTCGTCTATCAGAATATCATCATCTTTGAGATAATTTCTTACCATTGATTTCTGGGCTTCCAATCCTAAGCCGGAATTTCCTTGTCTCTGAGTTGACACTCTGTAATAGGCTATGTATTTTTTCATTTTTAGTAGTTGGGTTGGTTTGTAATGGTGCTTGAACGCTCGTTTATGAAATTCAACGGCAGTGATTTCCTATGCAAATATTTAATTTTCAGGGTCTGATTCTCTTAAGCATGCCTCATTTGCCTCGTTATATGCACAAATTGTCACGAAAATTCAATGTGTTTTTTGTTTATTAAATCCACCTCTTCATTTAGCAAGTCGCTTGGAACTGTCCAGTAGGAAAGGCTTTTGTAAGTCCAGACCCTGTAAATTATATCCTCATATTCAACTAAATTCCCAAAGTACCTTATATGAGAAACTATCTTCAAAAAAGTGGAATTATTGCCGAATTTCTCACGGATTGAATAGAAATGAGGATTGTTTTGCATCGTTTTAGCAAACGTCCATTCCATACGTTCTAAAGTTTCCCCTGCGAACTGGTCAGTCAGATTGAAATGACCTCTGAGTTTGTAGATGTCTTCACTCCAGTATTTGCGTTGGATGTTTTGGTCAATACCTGTTTCATCTTCTACAGGGATTTTGTTGGCTCTTAAAAAGTCTGCAAAGATGTGACGGTAGCAAAACTCGTTGCCTTCTCCATATCCGAGCAGGACAACCTTAGTGGTATTCTCTTCTTTGCAGAACTGTCTGAGGTCAGTCAGTAGTTTTTCTACTCCCTTTCTTTCC
Organism: uncultured Kaistella sp.; assembly: GCA_964532055.1. Classification (GTDB taxonomy): domain Bacteria; phylum Bacteroidota; class Bacteroidia; order Flavobacteriales; family Weeksellaceae; genus Kaistella. The sequence goes on from CAZHFE010000001.1 coordinate 57,140, forward strand.
ACCTTTTTCCGGTAAAGTAGATTACAGGCTAAAAAATCTCCTGCTCTCTGATTATCATACATTCTGAATATACTGAACCCTACCAGCTTTCTGACCTTCTCCGAGTTTCTGAAACTTCCATAGACTTTCCCTACAACGCTTACCAGTGTATAGCCTTCATAGGTTTTTGTGTTTAAACTCTCGAAACTTTCAGTAACTATCTGTAAATCTGCATTTTTCATTACTTAAAGATACAAAAATTTTCGCATACGCAAAAATAAATCACTGATATACTGTAAGTTACAATCAGGATGTCAAGTAACTTTATAAAAACTGCCTAACACTACTGCTGGTGGTTTGAATGTTTCTGACTCTTCCCATACTTCCTAACCCTATCTACCTTTCTCCTCTCTGCTATATAATTAATTTACTCTGTACTGTACAGAGTTCACAGAGTAAGGTGTAGGGGATATTTTCTTTTCCCCTATATACCCCATTACTACTGTACACATTTTTTCCTAATCAATTTTTTTAAATTTCCGCTTCAAATGAACATTGATTTTGATGAGGTCTGAGCCTTTGATTAAAATTCCTCTCGCTGATTTTATGCAATACTGTTTATTGAAACTGATGTGCTTCATAAATTCTGCACTCACTTTGTTTCCCCTATCATCTTCTAAATAAAAATGGTTTTTCTTAATCGAAATAAAGTTGTTTTTTAAAGCCTCTTTTTTCAAGTTCTCTGCTGTGGTAACAGAAACGCCCAAACACTTGGCAAAATACCTCACAGGAAGGTCGTAAAAGTTTTTAGGATAAGCATAGGTATTCATACTGGGTATTCCATTAATTACACCCGACACCTTATTTTTCTTATCCGTAAATTTTTTTGAGTTCCTGTAAAATCCTATAAGTGCAGCAGCACAAAGTCCACGAAAATCTTTAAAATCATTTCTATCAAATTTTAGAGCAGTTTGTGAACTTAATCTGTATTGCCGTTTTAATTGAACATAACTTACTACCCTCAACGATTGTTTTTTGGAGTTAAAAGAAAGCCATCTTTTTCTCAGCATCCAATCCAGAGAACTCTTAAAGGTTTTTACATTAATCCCTATTTCTTTTGCCTATATTTTATGACTGTCGGCTTTCACAGACAAATGACCGCTGGATATGCACTTTAGAAAAATGTATATTTTAAGATGATTGAGTTTTCGTCTGGTAATAGCAAATTGTATTAACCCAATAGGAATTGTTGTGTAAGCCCCCTTCATCATAACCTTGCGAAATTTTGAGGGGTTTGTGCTAATGGGTATAAGCCTGCCTCTTCCAAGATGGGCTTCAGGTCATACAATCTCTTTAAACCTTCATAAAATTGGTTCGTAATGAGTTTCGCTACGGGTACTTAAAACACTGATGATTTGATAATTGTCAGTGTTTTTGTTTAACAGTTACCCTATATTTAATATTTCCTCATTAATTTTCTTGATTAAACTAGACCCCTCATAAATAAATCCGGTATACAACTGTACCAAACTTGCTCCTGCATTGAGTTTTTCTATGGCGTCTTTTGCAGAATGAATTCCGCCGACTCCGATAATCGGGAATGCTTTGTTGCTTTTTTCTGAAAGAAAACTAATAACTTCCGTAGAACGTTCTGTTAAAGGTTTTCCGGAAAGTCCGCCTGTTTCTTTTTTGTTTTCGGAAACTAAATTTTCTCTCGACAAAGTTGTGTTTGTTGCAATAACACCTGCAATTTTGGTTTCTTTCACAATGTCGATAATATCCAGCAGTTGTTCGTCGGATAAATCCGGTGCGATTTTCAGAAGAATCGGTTTCGGGTTTTGCTTTTCAGAATTTAGTTTTTGCAGTTCACATAAAAGTTTCGTTAAAGGTTCTTTATCCTGCAATTCCCGAAGATTCGGCGTGTTTGGCGAAGACACATTAACTACAAAATAATCCACATAATCAAACAGTTTTTCAAAACAGATTTTGTAATCATCTGCTGCATTTTCATTCGGCGTGATTTTATTTTTCCCGATGTTTCCGCCAATCAGAATATTTTTATTTTTGTTTAATCTTTCAACTGCCGCATCAACTCCGTCATTATTAAATCCCATTCTGTTGATGATTCCCGAATCTTCAATCAGCCGAAACAATCTTTTTTTATCGTTTCCTGGTTGTGCTTTCGGCGTTAAAGTCCCGATTTCGACAAACCCGAATCCTAAATCTGACAGTTCTTTGTAGAGTTTCGCATCTTTATCAAAACCTGCCGCTAAACCAACCGGATTTTTGAATTTTAAACCGAAAACTTCACGCTCTAATCGTTTGTCTTCAATCGGTCTCGGAAAAAATAATTTTGCTAAAAACCCGAAATTCTTTAAGAAAGAAAAAGTAAAATGATGAACTTTTTCGGGGTCGAATTTGAAAAGAATAGGTCGGATTATGTTTTTGTACATCGGAGAAAAGTTTTACAAAAATACCGAATTTTGTTGGAAGTTTGAAGACGAAAGTTTGTAACATTTTTCTTTCCTTTACCTCTAAACATAAAATCACTCGATGCAGGATTTACATTTTGAAACCATTTACGAAAAATTCCGAAAGCCGATTTTCAGGCTTTGTATGGGTTATGTAAATGATGATGAACTTGCAAAAGATTTGGTGCAGGAAACTTTCATCGCGGTTTTTCGGCAGCTCCCGAAATTCCGGCACGAAGCAGCGATAGGAACTTGGGTTTACAGAATTGCTTCAAACATTTGTCTTAAACAGATTAATCTGGAAAAAAGAATGCCCAAATCGGAAATTCCGGCTTCGCTGAAAGATAATGATACACTTCACGAAAAAATCGAGAAAGATAGAATGACAGATTTTTTGTATCAATGTATTTCAGAGCTTCCGGAAACGGAAAGAATCATTATCTCTATGGAACTGGAAAATGTGAAACAAGCCGAAATCGCAGAAACTCTGGGAATCTCTGCCGGAAATGTGAGGATAAAAATCCACAGAATTAAAGAAAAATTAACCGAAAAATTCAGACATTATGGAAACCCAATATAATTTTGAGGAAATCTGGAAAAAGAAAAAAGCCGATGTTCCTGATGCTTCGGAAATTAAATCCAAAGCAAACAAATTCAGAAGAAAACAACTGCTTTCTTCTCTGTACAACACGCTTTGTCTTCTCATCAGTTTGGGAACGGTAACCTGGGTTTGGTTCAGTTTCCCGAATCTGCATTTTCTTACAAAATCGGGAATGGTTCTGATGTTGGCTGCACTTGTGATTTTTATTTTTCAGAATTTTCAGAAAATCAGAATCATCAACAAAATCAATCCGTCGCTCAGCAATCAGGAGTATCTGAAACAGATGAAAATGCTGCAGCAGAAAGACCTGTATTTGCAGACAAAAGGAATCAGTGTTTATTATCTGCTCCTTTCACTCGGGATTGCATTTTACCTTTTCGAATTTACACAGAGAATGACCCTTTTCTGGGGAATCTTCACCTATTCCGTTACATTCGGGTGGATTCTTTTCGGGTGGATTTTCATCAGACCAAGAAAAATACGGAAAGAGCAAAAGAAAATTTCTGAAGTGATACAATCTTTAGAGAAAATGGAAGAGGATTTTTTAGAATAATAGTGAGATGTATTATATTTGCTTTAAATTATAAATAATGAAAAAAGGAATATTATTTTTAGGAATTTTCTTAGCACAATTTGTATCTGCACAAGTTTCTATCGAAAAAAACAAATTGGTAAAAGATGGCATTTCGTATAAATTTTCAAAATATGAAGATGTTTTACAAAACACCGAAGCAAAAGAGTATTTCAAAAAAGCGCGAACCAACAATACAGTCGCACAAATTTTTGCCTATACTGGAGGTTTTGGCTTAGGATATGGACTTGCAACATTAATTTCAGGCAAAGAAAACACAATTTCTGCAAACGGAACTACTTATACAAAGGAAGCAAAAAGTGGAGGTTGGGCATTTTTGGCAGCAGGAGTTGGACTTATAGGAGTTGGGATTCCATTTGCACTTGCAGTAAAGAAAAATATGGATAAAGCTATACAAATGGAAAACGGGGAAACAACCGCATTTCAACCTTATTTCAAATTAGAACCAACAGGAAACGGATTTGCTTTGAGTTATAATTTCTAAAAAAATTGACAAAAAAACATAATAAAGACAGAACTTTTGTTTCTGTCTTTTCTTATTCTAAACTTGATAAATTTACCTATTTTTGCACTTCAATTCAGATTTATGGCAAAGCAAGAAGATGTTTTCAAAAAAGTGGTTTCCCACGCTAAAGAATACGGTTTTATTTTTCAATCCAGCGAAATCTATGACGGACTTTCCGCTGTTTACGATTACGGACAAAATGGTGCGGAACTGAAAAATAACATCAAACAATACTGGTGGAAAGCAATGGTGCAACTCAATGAAAATATTGTCGGGATTGATTCTGCTATTTTGATGCACCCTACAACTTGGAAAGCATCGGGACACGTTGATGCATTCAATGACCCTTTGATTGATAATAAAGATTCTAAAAAACGTTTCCGTGCCGATGTTTTAGTAGAAGATTGGGCTGCAAAACAAGAAGAAAAAGCACAAAAAGAAATCGAAAAAGCTGCAAAAAGGTTTGGAGATTCTTTTGACCAAGCGCAATTTGAAGCGACAAATCCAAGAGTTTTGGAATATCGTGCAAAGCAAGATGCAGCCGTAAAAAGATTGGCGAGATCTTTGGAAGCAAATGATTTGGCTGATGTGAAAGCATTAATCGAAGAATTGGAAATTGCAGATCCTGATACAGGTTCTAAAAACTGGACCGATGTTCGTCAATTCAACTTGATGTTCGGAACAAAATTGGGTGCTTCTGCAGAAAATGCAACGGATCTTTATCTAAGACCAGAAACTGCACAAGGTATTTTCGTCAACTTTCTGAATGTTCAAAAAACATCAAGACATAAACTTCCTTTCGGAATTGCTCAAATTGGTAAAGCATTTAGAAATGAGATTGTTGCGAGACAATTTATTTTCAGAATGAGAGAATTCGAACAAATGGAAATGCAATTTTTCGTTCCTCCCGGGACTGAGTTGGATTTCTACGAAGCATGGAAAGAAAAGCGTTTGAATTGGCATTTAGCTTTAGGTTTAGGAAGCGAAAATTACAAATTCCACGATCACGAAAAATTAGCGCATTACGCAAATGCAGCTGCAGATATTGAGTTTAAATTTCCATTTGGTTTTAAGGAATTAGAAGGAATTCACTCACGAACTGATTTTGATTTGTCGGCACACGAAAAATTCTCCGGAAGAAAATTGCAGTATTTCGACCCTGAAAGAAACGAAACTTATACTCCGTATGTCGTGGAAACTTCTATCGGTTTAGACAGAATGTTTCTTGCGATGATGTCGTATTGCCTGAAAGACGAGGTTTTAGAAGACGGCTCAGAAAGAACTGTATTAAATTTACCTCCAGCTTTAGCTCCGGTAAAAACGGCAATTCTACCTTTGGTAAAAAAAGACGGATTACCGGAAATGGCAGAAAAAATCTTTAATGATTTGAAGTATGATTTCAATGTAATTTTTGAAGAAAAAGATTCTATCGGAAAACGTTACAGAAGACAAGATGCGATTGGGACACCTTTCTGCATCACAGTTGATCACGACTCTTTAAATGATTTCACTGTAACTCTAAGAGAAAGAGATACCATGAGACAAGAAAGAGTTCCTATCGAAAATTTGAGAAGAATTATTGATGAAAAAGTGAATTTCAGAACTTTGCTAGAAAAACTTTAAGAATCTAAAAAAACAGTGAGTAGAGTTCAATAAAAAAACTAAATTCACGGAATATTAATTTTTGAAATCAAAAATCATGAGAAGAGATTTATTCGGGTGGTACAGCCCTTCATTACAGAAAGAAATGCCAATTGTGAGTTACGGACATTACGGTTTTGCTTTGCTTTTGGTTCCTACTGCCGCTGCAGACTATTTAGAGTATGAGCGTTTTTTGCTTTTAGATATTTTAAAACCTTATATCGAAGCCGGAAAACTCCGCGTTTTTTCTGTGAACAGTATTAACAGTGAAAGTTGGCTGAATAAAGAACTACTCGGTGAACACAAAGCAATTCGCCACAATCAGTTTAATGACTATATCTACAACGAGGTGATTCCGTTTATTAAGCAGAATACATCACCTGAAACTCCCATTATTACTTGCGGTGCTTCACTCGGTGCGCTGCACAGCATGAATCTCTTTTTAAAACGCCCAGATTTAATCAACGGTGTTATTGCAATGAGCGGTGTTTATGATTTAACTTCTTATACATCAGGTTTTTATGATGAGCAGGTTTATTTCAATTCACCTTGTCATTATCTTCCTAATCTGAATGATGAGTATGTTTTAAATCAAATCCGAAACAGCGAGCATATTCATCTTCTTTCCGGTTCCGGTAGTTATGAAGATCCCGATGCAAGCAGAAAACTCAGCGGAATTTTCTCCGGAAAAGGAATTACTCACGACCTTGATATTTGGGATTCGCAATGGACCCATGATTGGCCAACTTGGCGCGCAATGCTACCAATTGTTTTGGAGCACAGATTTGGGTTGTAAGATCTAAACCTCTTTATTTGAGCGTGTTGAAATTTTGAATGGTCAACAAACTCTGAAAAACTGACATTCAAAAGATTGTTAATAACTTTCTTTTGGAAAACTCTTGACTTTTCCCTTTTATGGAATTATTTTTGAAATATAATTTCAAGACTGTTTCTTTGTTTCCCTAATCTTTAAAAATGAATTTCGACCGCCTCAAAGAAAAACTCGAAATACTTGCAGATGCTGCGAAGTACGATGTTTCTTGCTCTTCAAGTGGTGGGAATAGAAAAAATAACGGCGGATTGGGCGACAGTTCCGTAAGCGGAATTTGTCATACTTACACAGAAGACGGACGATGCGTTTCGCTGCTGAAAATCCTTTTGACCAACCACTGTATTTATGATTGTGCATATTGCGTTTCCAGAAAATCAAACGATATTAAAAGAGCTGCTTTCACGGTAGATGAAGTCGTGGATTTAACGATTAATTTTTATCGCAGAAATTACATAGAAGGATTATTTCTAAGTTCTGGAATTTTTAAAGATGCCGATACTACAATGGAAAGATTGGTGAGAGTTGCAAAAAAACTGAGAACAGAACATAAATTCAATGGATACATTCATCTTAAATCAATTCCTGGTGCGAGTGATTTGCTAATGCAGGAAGCTGCACTTTATGCAGACAGATTATCCGTAAATATTGAAATTCCGACAGAATCTGGTTTAAAATTATTGGCTCCAGACAAAAATCGAGAAGATATGTTGCAACCAATGCGGATTGTTCAAAAAGGAATTATACAATATAAAGACGAAAAAAAATTAATTAAAAGGGTTCCGAAATTTGCACCTGCAGGACAATCTACTCAAATGATTGTAGGAGCAACCAACGAAAATGATTTACAAATTATAAAAGTTGCAGATTATTTCTACAAAAAATACGGAATGAAACGCGTTTATTATTCTGGGTACGTTCCTGTTTTAGAAGATAAAAGATTGCCTGCTTTAACTACAGCAGTTCCGATACTTCGTGAAAATCGGCTGTATCAATCGGATTGGTTGATGCGTTTTTATGGTTTTAAAGCAGATGAAATTTTGGATTTCAATATGCCGTTCCTCGATTTGGAAATTGACCCGAAACTGAGTTGGGCTTTGCGAAATTTAGAACAGTTTCCCATTAATCTTCAAGCCGCAGATTATAAAATGATTCTCAGAATCCCTGGAATTGGAGTGAAAACTGCGAAAAAAATTGTTTTAGCAAGGCGTTTTCAGGTTTTGAATATTGATCATCTCAAAAAACTAGGAGCTGCAACAAATCGTGCTAAATATTTTATTGATTTCACTTACGGAAATCCATTTCTGAAACATTTAACCGATTTGAATCTTCGAAAATTAATTATTGGTGGAAGTCAATCCAAATTTCAGAATCAGTTTTCACAGCAGTTGACTTTGTTTTGAAATATAAAACATGAAAATTCAAAAAGATATTGTTGAAAAATGGCTGAAAGCGTGGTCTTTATCGAGAGAATTACCATTGCCTGTTCCTTTCAAATCGGGTTACAAAGTTGAGGTTGGTTATGAAAACCAGAAATCCCGTTACGTATTTCCCGAACTGAACAATGATTTTATCAGACTTTCAAAATCCGTTGAAGACCCTTTTGTTTTCATGAAAGTTTGTGCGTCTCAAGAAGATGTCAAAAATAAAATTCCCGAAAAATGGCAAATCCAGCCGCAAGGTTATATGATGTCCTGTTTTCGCCCGATGAAAATTCCGGATATCGATTTGCCTGATGAATACAATCTGGAATCCGACCTATATAATTCCACATTTCTTCTCCGGATTGTTACGGAAAACGGAAAAACTGCTTCAACGGGACGTGTGGTTATGGTGGACGATTTGGCTGTTTACGACCAGATTTTGACGGAAGAAAATCACAGAAGAAAGGGTCTTGCAACTTTTCTGATAAAAGAACTCGAAAAAATCGCTTTGTCAAAAGGTATTTACAAAAATTTTCTCGTGGCAACGGAACAGGGAAAACGACTTTATCAGTCCTTGGGTTTTGATGTTTATAGTCTTTATACTTCGGCGGTGATTCCTGTTGATTCAGAATAAACTGATAAAAAATAATGACATAAAAATGACTATACTTATTTACGACGGCAGTTTCGATGGACTTTTCACAGCGATATTTGAAGTTTTCGAATACCATTATAAGGATGTAAAAATTGTCAGCAAAGAGCGATTTCATCAGGAAAATATTTTTGCGGAAATTCACGAAGTTATTACTCAAAACGAAAAATCGGAGCGGGTTTTAAAAAAAATAGAACAAAATATCGAAAAACAAGGAATTCTTCAACTTCTGAAAGTCTATTTATCTGAAAATTCTGAAGCCGAATATCTTATTTTATCGGCAGTAAAGCAATCCATAGAAAATCCCGACAAAAATATTCTACAAAATTATGCAGATGATGATATTCTAAAAATTTCAAAAATCTGCAAATCCGTAAGCAGAGAACGCCACAGAATGACCGCTTTTGTAAGGTTCGAGAAAATGCAAGACGATATTTATTTTGCCAAAATAGAACCCGATTTCAATGTTCTTCCGTTGGTTCGCAAATTTTTCAAAGACCGTTATCAAGATCAGAAATGGATGATTTTTGATTTGAGGCGAAACTTCGGACTTTTTTATGATTTAAAGAATTGCGATTTTTTCTATCCCGATGACAATTTCTCGCTTAACAATTACGATGAAAAATTCCATGATGAGGAAAGGAATTATCAAAAATTATGGCAACGTTATTTTACCAAAACTAATATTGTAGAACGGAAAAATACGAAATTACATCTGCAACACGTTCCGAAAAGATATTGGAAATATCTAACTGAGAAATTTTAATTATTAATCTTCCAACTGCGTTCCCAGAAATTCCCATTCCTGCAATGCTAAATCGAGTTCTTCTTTTTTAGAATTGTATTGCTCCAAGGTTTCTTCTGTTGGATTTTCTTTGGCAAAATCGGCTTCAAATTTTTCAATTTCCATTTCCAGAAGCGAAATTTTTTCCTCTGTTTTTTTGATTTTATTCTGAATGTTTTTTTGCTCTTTCGATACAATGGTCGTCGGTTGAGAGTTGTTGGTTGTCGGTTTTTCAGAATCTTGATTCTTGGTTCTTGAATTTTGATTCTCTTCTGTGTGCAATTTTGAACGTTCCATCGATACCTCTCTCAAACTTTCTTTCTGCCGGTAATCCAGATATTCATTAATGTCGCCGAGAAATTCTTTCATATTTCCGTCACGGAATTCAAAAATCTTATCTGAAAGTCCCTGTAAAAATTCACGATCGTGAGAAATGAGGATAAGCGTTCCGTCAAAATTTTTCAATGCCAATTTGATGATTTCTTTAGACTGAATATCAAGGTGATTCGTCGGTTCGTCCATAATTAGCGTGTTGAACGGACGAAGCAATAATTTGCACAAAGCCAATCGGTTTCGCTCACCTCCGGAAAGTACTTTTGTTTTCTTCTGAACATCTTCACCCGAAAATAGAAAACTTCCCAACAAATCCCGAACTCTTGGTCTGGTTTCTTCCGTTGCAGAATCTTCTGCTTCCTGAAGAACGGTTTTGTTCGGTGTGAGAACCTCCTCCTGATTTTGGGCGAAATATCCGATATTCACATTATGACCGAGTTTCCAATCTCCGGTATAATCTTTAATTTCTCCGGCAAGAATTTTGGCTAAAGTGGTTTTTCCTTGTCCGTTTTGCCCTAAAAGTGCAATTCTATCACCTCGCTCTACGAAGAAATTTACGTTGTCGAAAATTTTTTTTGTGCCGTAACTTTTCCCGAGATTTTCGGCTTCAAAAATCACTTTTCCTGGAACAACAGATTGCACGAAACGAATGTTGAATTTGGAAACATCATCATTTTCAACCTCAATTCTTTCCACCTTATCTAGTTTTTTGATTAGAGATTGCGCAAAAGCGGCTTTACTTGCTTTTGCCCGAAATTTATTGATGTTGTCCTCCATCTGTTTGATTTCGGATTCCTGATTTTTTTGTGCTTGAAGCAACTTTTCTTTTCGGTCCTTTCTCAGTTCCAGATATTTGGAATAATTGGCTTTGTAATCGTCGATTTTCTTGTTGTTAATATCAAAAGTTCTGTTGCAAACCGAAGTCATAAACTGTTTGTCGTGGCTCACCAAAACAATGGAACCGGGATAATCTTTCAGGAAATTTTCGAGCCAAATGATACTTTCCATATCGAGGTGGTTTGTCGGTTCATCGAGAAGCAGCAAATCGTTTTTCTGCAAAAGCAATTTTGCGAGTTCGATACGCATTCGCCAACCGCCGGAAAATTCATCGGTAATTTTCTGAAAATCCTCCGCTCTGAAACCCAATCCGAACAAAACTTTTTCCACATCACCTTCAAGATTGTAAGCGTCATGATGCTGCAAAATATCATTTAAATCGGTCATTCGCTGAATCAGATTGCTATATTCATCACTTTCGTAATCGGTTCTGGTGGCAAGTTGCTCGTTGACGTTTTCGAGCTCTTTTTTCCATGAATTGATTTGTTCAAACGCCTGCATTGTTTCGTTCCACACGGTTCTTCCTTTCACGAAATCCAAATCCTGTTTCAGGAAACCGATGGTAATATTTCCTTCGGGCACCACATTTCCTTCGTAGAAATTGATTTCTCCTGAAAGCATTTTAAGTAACGTAGATTTTCCGGCTCCGTTTTTTCCGACCAAACCGATTTTATCTTCTTTTTTAATAGTGAAATTTACATTTTGAAAAAGATAATTTCCCGAATGATGAAGACCTAAACCCTGAACTGAAAGCATAACTGACAAATAAAATTTTCGAGATGCAAAAATACGGAAACAAATTGATTTGGTCAATGTTTTTGAAAGTAGAGAAACTAAAAAAATGATAGATGTATGTACAAAAAAATCTGTCAAACAAAAGTTCGACAGATTCTAAAAACACAAATGATGAAAAAAAATTTATTCCCTCCCTTTGACGGGTTAAAGAATACCACAAAGATAAGTATAATTTTGAATTATCAAAATTATTTTTCAATTTTCACCAAATTGTTTATTATTGTTTTTACCCTCTGTTTTTTGATAAAAAAACCTCCTGAAAATAAATTTCCGGGAGGTTCTAAAAACACAAATGATGAAAAATTACCTTTACAACGATGAATTTATTTTATTTATTTCATTAAATAATGTTAAAACATGTTAAAATTTCTCAAAACAAGAAACGCTAAAATTTGCTTTGAAAATTATTCCGTAACTTTTTCATTTAAAAACTTGATACTATGATACAAAACATTTTGATAGATAAAGTTTTATTTCTTGATATAGAAACCGTTCCGCAATTCGGAAATTGGGAAAATTTGGAAGAAACTGAGCAAAAACTTTGGGACAAAAAAACCAAAACTCAAAGAAGTCAAGAGATTTCTGCGGAAGAATTTTATGGAGAAAGAGCAGGAATCATGGCAGAGTTTGGTAAAATTATCTGTATTTCGGTTGGGATTTTAGAGAAGAACGAAAAACTTATGATTAAAAGTTTTTCTGGTGATGACGAAAAAAAATTGCTGGAAGATTTCGGGCAAATCTTCAACCACCCAAAACTCCGCGATGTGATTCTCTGTGCGCACAACGGAAAAGAATTTGATTTTCCTTGGATTGCAAGACGATTCCTCATCAACGGAATGCAGCCACCAAAACCTTTCCAAATGTTCGGAAAAAAACCTTGGGAAATTCCGCACCTCGATACTATGGAACTATGGAAATTTGGTGATTACAAATCTTATGTTTCGCTCGAACTTTTAGCTCACGTTTTTGGGATTCCCACACCGAAAGATGATATAGACGGTTCTATGGTTTCGTCAATTTATTATATAGAAAAAGACTTACCCCGAATTGTAACTTATTGTGAAAAAGATGTATTAACTTTGGCAAATATTTTCCGCAGAATGAGGCAGGAAAATTTATTGGAAAGACTTTAAAATAATTTGAAATTTGAGATTCGATATTTGAGATTCAAGATGAACAAAATTTCAAATTTCTAACCCCGAACTTCGAATTTCTAATCAAATGAAATACACAGACGACCAGATTGCCGATATTGGCGAAGAGATTATAAAAACGCTGAAAACTGTTTACGACCCTGAAATTCCGGTTGATATTTATGAACTCGGTTTAATTTATGATGTACAGATTTCTGATGAAGCAGCGGTAAAAGTGGTGATGACTTTGACTACGCCGAATTGCCCCGTTGCAGAATCGCTTCCTGCGGAAGTTCGAGAGAAAGTATCTTCTGTAGAAAATGTAAAAGAGGTGGAATTGGAACTCACTTTCGAGCCAAGCTGGAACAAAGATATGATGAGCGAAGAAGCTCGTTTTGAATTGGGAATGCTGTGAAATCGATTCGTTTTCTAACATAATCAGGGGTAATGAAAAATTGATTTTTTAATGTTTCAATAAACTTTAACAGTTTTTACTTTTCTGATATTAAAAAATGACTTAAATTAGTATCGCTATACTGAACGGGTAGGGATTGAAAATTAAAAACACTTTGGTGAATCAAATTATAACCGAATATAATTTTATTAAAGTAATGTGTTATGAAAAAATTCATCTTATTTCTGTGTTTCATTTTACCGGTACAAATTATTTTATCGAAAGGAATCCTGAGTTTTAAAACTCTGCGAAAATCATCAGACAGTATCGTAATTAAGAATAGAAGTTCAATACTTCCGGACTGGACAAAAGCACCCAACAGTTATATTTTTGACCCGAACAATCCTCTCCACGGCAATGGTTTATATATTCCAGTGAAAAAAGCGCATGCAATGTGGAATGCCGGTGTACATATCGGAGGAAGTCCTATTCCGTCGGGAAGCGTAACAGCAGATGTTTTGTGGGAAGATACACACGGATTAATAAAATCAGGAGTAAATTACAGTTTGGAAATAATAGGAACCGGAGAAGATGCCAAAATAAAAGTTCCTATAAATACTTCCAAAGAAGGAAATGCCGTGATTACTTACAAAGTGAACGAAGCTATATATTGGTCATGGCACATTTGGGTAACAGATGATCCTACTAACGGCAGTACATATAAAAGCTTTTCGAATGTAAAAAGAGAAATTGCCGCCAATGTTACAGAAGTAATTCCCGATGCAGAATGGAAATGGATGGACAGAAATCTGGGAGCGATAAGCAGTTCTATTTCAGCAGGACAATGGAACCAAAACGGAGGGCTTCTTTATCAGTGGGGAAGAAAAGACCCGATTCCTCCTTTGGTGCTGAAAGGCGACGATTTTTACGAAGTTTCAGGTTCGGCAGGAAGAGTAAGACACAAAAGTGCCAGAAATTTCAGCGGTGCTGTAAACTTTGATACTTTTACAAAATATATACTTTTCTCCAATGCCAATGTACAAAACAATATAAGACTATCCGTTAATAATCCTTTAAGTTTGATTTACGTTAATAAAGATGATAATTCAGGACCTGCTTATTACAATAATAATGTGAATCTTATGGTCAATTGGTTCGGAACCAGCGGTAATTTATCTGGAAACCAACTTACCGAATTAAATTTATGGTCAGATAATTCAAAAGGTATTATATCTTCTTCATACAATAATGATTCGGATGCCGCTCCTTATAGAGATAAATCCGCTTTTGATCCTTGTCCGAACGGTTGGAGAATTCCATCAATGTTGGTTGCGAACTTGGCATCTACCACTTATGCAGACGATATTCGTATTGATTTTTCTCCTTTCGGACCAAGAAGCAACATGGAGAAAAATACTTTCGAAGCCAACAATTATCATATCATAAAACCCAATGATAATAATACCCCAAATTTTATAAAGGGAATAAAGGTTTATGCCAATATCGGAATAGATTTGTCAAATACAGGCGGCTTCAACATGGGAGTTTTCCCGGGACACGGACAGATTATCCGGTTAGCTCATGATGGGCAGTACACTGATTCACATCATTCATCTTTATGGACTGCAACAATGTCAAGACATTTTGATACAACGCCTGCTGTTATTGCCCGCTCTCTTTCATTGATTGCCGATAAAGACCAGCCGGATATTCCCGATTCTAGTTTGCCGTCTGTAAAAGGAAGATTTGTTTATGAACCATTGTCTAGTAATGCTTTTACTTCTGAAGCACTTGGATGCCGCTGTATAAAAGATCCGTTGTATGTGATTGACGATTATGATTTTCCGACAGAATTTTTTTCTGAAGAACAACCTTATAAAGAAGGACTTTATGCTCCTAACAGTTATCTGGATGTCAAACAAGCAAACGCTTTTTCAATAGAAATACCAGTTGCAAAAGCGTTTTCAGTACAAAGCCAGTTTCTTGGAAATACCAATATTTTAAACCCTTCTAATTTTAGTAATCTTAAAGCAAATGTTCTTTGGACGACCAATACAGGTCTTATTAATAAAATATCTGTCATCAATCCAACTCCGTCTTCGCTTTCGCAGATTTCAGGAAGTAAAATCAATGTGGAAATTAATCCAAACCAAAGTGGAAATGCCGTCGTTACTCTGCATAACGGCAGTATAACAAATCCTGTATATTGGAGTTGGCATATTTGGATTACCGATACTTCTGTTTCCACTTATGTTTACACAACAGATCAGCCGGATTCTAATGCTCCCAATTATATCAACTATGTAGAAAAAGGTAGAAATATTTTGTCCACAGAATTTATGGACAGAAATATAGGAGCAACCGATGCGTTTCCTGTTGTTGCAAATCCTTTAACTCCAAACACCACGGAAATTTCAAAAATAAAAGCCGCTACAGGTCTGCATTATCAGTGGGGAAGAAAAGATCCGCTCCCTGTTTTTCAGAATGCTTATGATTTGGCATCGTATAATATTTTTCTTGGAACCACAGATGCATCAGGAAACGTAAGTTATACTATTCTTACAGGAGCAACGTATAATACAATGGGAGGAAATTATATCATTCCGTATAATACGTATACCAGTTCAGAAAACGTAACACCTGCGGATAAACCTGTCGAAAAAATTTCAAAAATATTGACATATTCTGTAAAGAATCCTCTTGTTTATATGATACCGAGTACGATGGCTCCCTATAATTCTTCTTCTCCGCTTAATACTGTCGGTACAGACTGGCTTGCTGAAGAACCCAATCTGGAAAGCAAACGATGGGGAAGAGGTACTGTAAAATCTCCTTTCGATCCTTGTCCGGAAGGATGGAGAATACCTGACGTGATTTATACCTCTATTATTGTGTTAAATGACTACGGTATCACACCTTGGTATAAAAAAGACAAATTTGTAGCAACCGCATACAATATTATGTCAGATTATTCCGGCGTTCGTGTAAGAAACGGAAGCACAACATCTACCGTTGGTTATATGTTTCAGGACTCAACTTATAAAATCGGGAACTATGCGAAATCCGGTTCCAGAGGAATGCGGAACGTAACGGCAAATCAAACTCCTGTGGGAACTTTTGATATGATTAATTTCCAGTATCCGCAGGTTTGGACGGCTGCAATGAATTCCAATTACAGAGGAAGACCAATCGGCGTACTTTTCGATGTGGCATCTTCCGCTAACAGAATGACCGCGTTTCACGATAACAACGATCCTTATTTTGCTGCAAGCTGCAGATGCGTAAAAATAAAATATGACACCAATAAAAATGAAATTGGTCCTATTTCTCCCGATACTACAGGAGGAGGGACACTTTCCAATGAAGAGTTTACAGAAAGTATAAATAAAAGAGAAGTTGTTTTTGTATATCCAAATCCTGTTGAAAACACTTTGTACATTAATGCAGACAGAAACCGGCAGTATGGGTATGTAATTTTTGACGTTTCAGGAAAAATTGTAAAAACAGGGAGATTTATCAGCAATCGAACAGATATTTCAGGAATTGTTTCAGGAATTTATTTTATCAAAATTGATACACTCGGAACTGTAAAAATTATAAAGAAATAATAAAATAACCCCTAGAATGGAAAAGCAAAAAAACACCGAAAAATTCGGTGTTTTTTTTGATTAAAATTTATTTACTTTCCGTATTCAAAGAGAACCGTTCTCTGAATATTCGGGTGAATGGAAAGTGCAACGGGACAGTTGAGTGCCGTATCTTCGATGAATTTTTTTTCTTCATCAGTATAGTTTTTCGGAAATCTCACAATACAGAAAATCGTACCGATTCTTTTTAAATTTCTTTTGCAATTGGTTTCTCTTTCCTGCTCCATTCGCTCCACGAACCGACATATAAATTCGGAATTTCAAATCCAGCGGAAGTTAATGCCAAAATTGTATGACACGCAGTAACTCCGGAACCACAATGAATAATCAATTTTTCGGGTTTTCCTTTTAAAAGATGAGTGTATTTTTCTTTCAGAATTTCAGGGTTTAAAAAATTTCCTTTCTCGTCCAGGTTTTCGGAAAACGGAATATTAATTGCTCCCGGAATGTGTCCTGCAAGTAAATCTATCGGTTCAGATTCGCCACGAAAACGATACGCATCACGAACATCAATTACTGTTGCAGCATTTTCTCTGATTTCCTTTTCAACGTCTTCTATTGTAGAAAGCGGAAATTTCCAGTTTGTTCTTTCGTTAAGACTTCCTTTTTCAAAAACTTCTTCGCCGGAAGAAAATGCTAAATTTTCTTTTTCTGCCTGCTGAAAACCGCCGTCTAAAATCTGAACATTTTCCAAACCGAAAGATTTCAGCATCCACCACAATCTTGCAGCAGCATTTGCTCCGTTTTTGTCATCGTAAATTATGATCTGTGAATCTTCGGTTACACCGGTTTTTTCTAAAGTTTTTCTGAAATATTCCAAATCCGGAAGTGGGTGTCTTCCTCCGTTTGCAGCGTTTTCGGGAACTGCAGCCAAATCTTTTTCCAAATCTAAAAATCTTGCTCCTTTAATATGTTTTTCCAAATAATTTTGATGAGCATCTTTTCCGGCTCTTGCATCGAAAATGACAAGATTTTCGTTAGTGAAAAAAGATTTTAATTGTGAAGAAGTGATAATTGGGGATTTCATATTTTTAAAACCGAAAAATATCTTTCGCTTTGTTATACGCTGCTTCAAAATGCAGAAGATTTTGTCGAATGTCTATTTTTTCTGAAGCTATAAAGTTGAAAACCTGTTCTGTCGGCATATTTCCCACTAAATCATCTTTCGCCATCGGACAACCGCCGATTCCTTTTATCGCCGAATCGAATCTTTTGCAACCATTGTCATAAGCGGCTTTCAGTTTCTTATAAGAATCTTCGTAGCGGTTGTGGAAATGCGCTCCGAAATCTATTTCCGGATATTTCGGTGGAATTTTTTCAAACAGCAATCCGATTTTTTCGGTGTTTCCTGTTCCGGTGGTGTCGGAAAGCAAAATGTTTTTGATCCCGATTTCACTGAAACGTTTTGCCCAAAAATCTACGTCTTCCCATTTCCAAATTTCACCATAAGGATTTCCGAAAGCCATTGAAAAATAGATGTTTAAAACTCTGCCGTCATCTTTCAGAATTTCGTTTATTTTCAGAATTTCGGCAAATGCTTCTTCCTGATTTTTGTTGGTATTTCTGTGCTGAAAAGTTTCTGAAATAGAAAACGGAAATCCCAGAATATCAACTTGTTGATGTTCTAATGCTTTTTCTGCACCACGAAAATTGGCAACAATTACCGAAAGTTTGGTGTTTGAAATTCCTTTGTCGATTTCATCAATCACCGTTCCGGAATCTGCCATCTGCGGAATCGCTTTCGGTGAAACAAAACTGCCACAATCGAGAACATCAAAACCGACCTCCATCAAAGAATTGATATAGTCAATTTTTTGTTGTGTCGGGATAAATTCTCTCCAACCTTGCATCGCATCTCTTGGACATTCGGTTAAAAACATTTTGGTTTTTTTGATTTTTTAAAGATAACAAAAGTTTAAAAATAAATTCACAACACATTATCATTTATTTTTAAAACATTGATTAACAAAGCATTATTTTTAAACCATTAAGAAACCTTTAAGTTCGACGAAGTCAAATTAAGTTTATTAAGGATTTTTTGATGTTTTCTTAATTTCCTTTAATATCTTAATGGTTAAAATAATATTCTCAATATTCAATATTTTGACAATCATTTGATTAAGTCTAAATTTAAAACAAATTCATAGAAAATAAATCTTCAAACTTTATCTTCACCTCAAGCGAAAATTTTAACTTTGTTGAAAATAATACTTTATGACGACCATAGATTTTAATCTCGACTGGAAACTGAAACTTCAAAACCGTTTTCTGAACTATGTAAAAATTTACTCAACAAGCGACCCCGAAAGTGAATTAACTCCTTCAACTCCCCAACAATGGGACGCTGCAAAATACATTTTTGAAGAACTGAAAAATTTGGGATTAAGTGATGTTTCTCTTGACGAAAACGGATATATTTATGCTTACATTCCTTCAAATTTAGAAAATGATAATGAGCCGGTTATTGGTTTTATTGCGCATTACGACACTTCGCCGGATTTCAACGGAGAAAATGTAAAACCGCAGATTTGGGACGATTACGGCGGGCAGGATTTGGTTTTGAACGACGAAACGGGATTCACGCTTTCGCCATCAAAATTTGAAAGTTTAAAAGATTATATTGGTAAAACTTTAATCACAACTGACGGAACCACGCTTCTCGGTGCAGATGACAAAGCGGGAGTTGCAGAAATTGTAACTGCGGCGGAATATTTGTTGGCTCACCCGGAAATCAAGCACGGCAAAATTGCGATTGGTTTTACTCCAGATGAAGAAATCGGAAGAGGAGCGCATAAATTTGATGTGGAAAAATTCGGCGCAGAATGGGCATATACAATGGATGGTGGTGAAGTAGGCGAGTTGGAATATGAAAATTTCAATGCAGCAGGAGCAGTGATAAAAATTCACGGATTGAGTGTTCATCCCGGTTATGCGTTTGGGAAAATGATTAATGCTTCACTTTTGGCAGCAGAATTTATCAAGATGCTTCCTGAAAATGAAACGCCTGCAACAACTAAAGGTTTCGAGGGATTTTATCATTTAACAGATTTGAAATCAGATGTTTCTGAAGCAAAAATACAATATATCATTCGAGATCACGATAACGAAAAATTTGAAGCGAGAAAAAAGTTCATCACCGGAAAAGTAGCAGAATTTAATCAAAAATTTGGTGAGGGAACTGCGGAAATAGAAATCAAAGAGCAGTATCGTAATATGAAACAGCAGTTTGAAGGGAAAATGCACATTGTTGATATTGCGGAACAAGCGATGAAAGACGCGAATATAGAACCGAAAATAAAAGCGATTCGTGGCGGAACAGACGGTGCACAACTTTCTTACATGGGACTACCTTGTCCGAATATTTTTGCGGGCGGAATTAATTTTCACGGACCTTATGAATACGTTGCTCTGGAAAGTATGGAAAAAGCAGTGAAAGTAATTGTAAATATTGCAAAAGCAGTGAAGAAATTGCAATAAGGAAATTTCTGTTTTGAAAAAAAGCCGTCAAATTTTGACGGCTTTTTTATTTATTATCGTTCCAGTAATAACTGTCGGGATAAATTCTTTGTCCGAAAACCGCAGTTCCTACTCTCACAATTGTTGAACCCTCTTCAATGGCAGTTCCCAAATCGCCGCTCATTCCCATTGAGAGTTCCTGCATTTCCACATTCGGAATATTTAAAAAGATAATCTTATGCTGAATATTTTTAAGCAAACGAAAACATTTCCGGACTTTTTCCGTTTCTGCGCTGAATAATCCAATAGTCATTAAACCTTTTATTTTTAGGGTTTCAAATTGGGAAACTTGTTTTACCAGTTCAATCGCTTTGTCGGGACTTATGCCGAATTTGCTTTCTTCAAATGAAGTATTGACTTGTATCAAAACTTCTATGGTTTTGTTTTCAAAAAGCAATCTTTGATGTAATTTTTTGGCTAAATCTAATCTGTCGAGTGACTGAATACAGGAAACATCGCATTTCAGAACGTCTTTGATTTTATTGGTTTGTAGATGTCCGATAAAATGATTGGTATGCGGAGTTTCCTTTAATGCTTCGTATTTTTCTTTCAGTTCCTGTACCTTGTTTTCGGCTATTAAAATATTTCCTGTATTTAATGCAATTTTGATATTTTCGGCAGGAACGGTTTTGGTTGCCAAAAGCAATTTTACTTCGTCGGAATTTCGACCTGAATTTTTGCAGGCAATCTCTATTCGGTTATTTATTTGGTGGAGGTTTTCGAGGATTTCGTTCATATTTTCATTTCGTGTTCGGGGCAGTCAATTCGTAAATTAGATGTATGTAATTCCTGATTAAGCAGTCGGCAGAAATATTTTTTTTCTTTGTCTAAAGGTTTGTAATAAGCGCAGGTTGTACACATTCTCTGAATCGTAATCACTCCCGATTGGTTCAAATGTCGGATAATATCTAGCAAACTCAACAGCAAATTGGTTTTGTCGTCCTGATTCAGCTTGTCAATCGGTGTACGGATTTTCTGCGTGAAAAGTGACGTTTTATCCGCGATATTTCTGCCTTTTTCGGTCAGATTGATGATGTAGCTTCTCGTGTCATTCGGTTCGTATTCTTTTGTGATAAGACTTTTTTGTTCCAAAGTTTTTACGGTATCGCTTATTGTAGCTTTGGTCATATTAAATTCATCTGCAAGATAGCTCACTTTTCTTTTTTCTTCGCTGTGATGAAGCAAAAAAATCAGCACCTGAACCTGAATCGGGCTTAAAGAAAATTCCTTGCTTTCCTGCCACAGCAAAACGCGGAATGCCTGTGAAATCCTTTCGAGAGAAGCCACGATTTTGCTTTCCGTGCTTTGGTTTTGATGGGTTAAATCGAAATCGGATTTGTTCATTGGTTTGATAAAATATGCTCCGCAAAGTTAGTAATCCTAACTATGCGGAGCAAAAACTTTTATCCTTTTACGTCTTCCATAGATGCGCCGAAATTGATGTGCAGCACATTTCCGTTAGGAGTTACCAAAGCGGGAACGGATTTTACGCCTGCTTTTTCCGCTTCTTCAATTCTGCTGCGGTCTTCCCCGAAGTGGACTACTTCTACATTTTCCGCACCGATAAGGTTAATAATGTCGTGTTCCGCACTGATGCAGACAGGACAACCTGCATGATAAAAAACTGATTTTGCCATTGTTAAATGATTTAATTTGTTTTGCAGCATTATTGCTTCTGCAAATATAGTTAGGAATCCTAACAAAAACAAATACTTTTTGATTATTTTATTTAAAACATAAATTGAAATAGTGAAATCTATCCTTTAGAACGCAGTTTTTCCAACCCCGAAATCACCTCGTGATGACTCACCGTTTTATCCTTAAAATAATTCACGAAATACTGTTTTTCCGCTTCCGTTGCTCCAAACTGATTCAGGATATTGAACAAATGCATTTTCATATGTCCTTTCTGAATTCCCGTCGTAACCAAAGAACGAAGCGCCGCAAAATTCTGAGCCAGTCCCGAAACCGCGAGAATACTCATCAATTCCTGAGCTGAAGGTTTTCCCAAAAGTGCCATAGAAAATTTTACCAACGGATGAAGATTTGTTAATCCGCCGACAACTCCGACAGAAATCGGCAAATCAATCCAGAAACGGAAAATTCCGTTATCGGTTGTGCAATGTGTTAAAGATGAATATTTTCCGTTTCGTGATGCATAAGCATGAGCACAGGCTTCAGTTGCACGGAAATCGTTTCCTGTTGCAATTACAACCGCATCAACTCCGTTCATAATACCTTTGTTGTGAGTTGTTGCACGGAACGGTTCTATTTCGGCAATTGTAACCGCTTGTTTGAATTTTCGCGCAAATTCTTCATTAGAAATTCCGCTGTCGTCTTTCAGATCTTCAATTTTGCAGTAAACTTCGGCTCTCACGATACAATCTGGTGTGTAATTGGAAAGAATATTCATCACAATCTGCAAAGAATCTTTTTCTTCCTGTGTGAAATCTTCTTCATTCGTAACTTCTTCTCTCAGTGTTTTCCCGAATTGTTCGAGGCAAGAATTAATGAAATTCGCACCCATAGAATCTACCGTGTTAAAACTCGCTTTCAACTGGAAATAATTTTCCATTTCATCAGTTTTGTCAACCAATCTTATGTTCAAAATTCCACCGCCACGATTTCTCATATTTTTGGTGATGTCTTCTGTTGCTTCAAATAATCTTTTCTTTAATTTAAAATTGAAAAAATGCTGCAATTTGTGCGGTTCTACTTTAAAAATAAAATGCGTGTGTCCTAATTTTTTAGTATTGATAATGGTTGTTTTGAAACCGCCTTTATCAATCCAGAACTTCGCAGATTTAGACGCCGCTGCAACTACGGAACTCTCTTCAACCGCCATTGGAAGCGCGAAAAGTTTCCCATCAATAAGGAAATTCGGGGCAATGCCATACGGCATATAAAAATTGGAAATCGTGTTTTCGGAGAACTCTTCGTGCAGTTTCTGCAAATCTGCATCGTCGTTCCAGTATTGCTGTAATATTTGTTCGTAACTGCGGTCGTTACTAAGATATTCTGAAATAAGCCAGTCGATTTTCCGTTGTTTTGACAATTTAGAAAATCCTTCTATCGGTTGATGATTCATGTTAAAAATTTAGAAATGTAAAGATAGGGAATTTGAGTTGGAAGATGGAAGTTTTCCGGCGTTTTGATTTTCATCATCACTTTCTGCGAAGAGGACTGAGTAAATTTGATAAACCGTTCAGTTTTATTTCATAAACGGTAGAAAGCTTCATTCCGAGTTTTCCTTTCGGCATACCTTTCCGCTGAAACCATTCTAAATAATGTAAAGGCAAATCGGCGAGAATGGTGTCTTTGTATTTTCCGAAAGGCATTTTTGTTTCGCAGATTTCTAGTAGAATTTCGGGATTGAGTTCGGGAATCATTATTGTATCTCCTGTCAAATGCTTAAATCTGTTTTCCCTTCAATTTCATTTGTTTTGGGTAAGATGAGTTCTTTATCATCGTTTGAAAATTCATTCCGGTAAACCTGAATTAGTAAAACGGTAATCGAAATCATAATCGGTCCGAAAATCAGCCCCATAAAACCGAAAAGATTCATTCCCATGATAATCCCAAAAACGGTATTGAGCGGATGAATGTTTTCTAATTTCTTCAAAAGTGTAAAACGCAGCAAATTATCTGTTAAACCCACAATAATTAAACAATATGCAGCTAAACCTAAACCGGCACCAATTTTTCCTTCGGCAACCATAAAAATACAAACCGGAATATATACAATCGCTGCTCCCACAATCGGAAGCATAGAAGCAAGACACGTTAAAGCAAACAATAAAATAGCACCCGGTGCGCCGAAAATAAGATAACCGATTAACGCAACCAAACCTTGCCCAATTGCTACTACAGGAATCCCGATTGCATTTGCAATGACCATTTTCTGAATTTTTTCGCCCAGTAAGTCTACGTTTGCTCTTTTCAGCGGAGCAGAACTTTTCAGCAATCTTTCAAAAAAACGCGGTTTCTCGAGCATAAAATACAAGATGAAATACATGGATGCGATTACAGTAAGCGTATTGAAAGTTGTACTTAATGCATCGGTTGAAAGTTTTGCGGCAGTTGCTTTCAATTTGTCCATATTTGATTTACTCAGAATATCGATTTGGATTTTCTGATAAACAAAATTGTGAATTTTATCAATGAAGATATTGAATTTTGCCATATATACATTTGCATTACCCAGTTTATCAACCACTAAATCAATAATGAAATATATCGGGAGAACAAGAACAATTAGGGTTCCTAAAATGATGACCGAAGAAGCAACCCATGGTTTCCAGTTTTTCTTTTCCTGAAGATAAAGATTATATTTCCTTGTGATGACATAAAGTGTAATTGCTCCTAAAATAGAGGGAACAAACATGGAAAGATTAAAACAGATTAATCCCGTAAGAATCAGAATTACAGCAAGTAAAAAAATCTGCTTGATTTTTGTTTCGCTTATTTGTTGTTTTTTGTCTGACATATTTTTAAATTTAAAAAGCGTGGTAGTGCTTTCAAAATTACATATAATATTCAGACTTCCGACTTTTTATTTAATTTCCGTGAAAACTCTTTTGTACAGAGAATAAATCACAGCGTTCCAAAAAGGAAAAGTAAGCAGAAAACCGAATCCGAAAAGCAAAATACCACTTAAACTGAACAGAAAAGCAATCATTATCGTTGCCAAAACAACGGTTAAATTTCCGCGCAATGCTTTTACGGTTAAAGCCACACTTTGAAAAGTAGGAACTCGTTTGAAGAATATAAGCGGAACAGAGAACACGGTAACCAAAACCCACAATATTCCCAACATCAACAGTGAATTTGCATACGAGAAAACAATCAGCCAGAAAAGATAAAATCCGAAAAATCTAAAAAAATCAAATCCCAAATATCCCGCAAACAAATCATTTGTTACAGTTTTTTCTCCCAAATCGAGTTTATGGTAAATTTTGTAAAAACCGACATTCAAAGGATTGATAATTGCCAAAAGCACCAAAACAGAAAGGGCAAAACTCCCCATTTGCGGAAGCTGTGCAATTTCCTTTATCTTCTCGTTAAATGCCGTGAAATTGGTTTTTGCCAAATCCTGATGCTGTATAATTTCATCCCACAAACCAAACCAGCGGAAAAGATAAAAGTAACCGAAGAAAAACAGCGACAGATAAAGCAAACTGTAAAGCAATTGAAATCTCAAAGTACGATTCCAATAATTAAAGCTGTCTGAAAGTATTTCGCTGACTCCGGGTTTTTGCATATTGTTTTGTTCCATTGGGCAAAAATAGGAAAAATGAATAAAGTTAATCACGAAAAGCATTATTTTTGCAGCGATGATTTCCTATTCTCACCAGCAATTCCGAAAAATGGACGAGCTTTCTCAGCAGAAAGTACCTTTCTTTTTTATGGTCGATTTTTTAGTGCAAAACGTTATTGTCATTACTCAAGAAGAATTGAAAGATACCGATATACTATTCGATTTTGGCGGATTTGGCAATGCGAAAGAAAGCATCAACAACGGAAAAACGCTCGAACTTTATTCTTTTCCTCAAAGTAAAGCGTTTTATGAGAAAGGATTTGAAACGGTGCAGAAAAACTTGAAAGCAGGAAATTCTTATCTTACCAATTATACCTGCAAAACAGAGATTGAAACCAACTTTTCATTAAAAGAAATTTTTCATTTTTCTAAAGCGAAATACAAAGTTTGGTATAAAGATGAATTTGTTTTTTTTTCACCTGAAACTTTTGTGGAAATCAAAAACGATAAAATTTTCACCTATCCGATGAAAGGAACAATAGATGCTTCCGTAGAAAATGCCGCCGAAAAACTGAAAAACGACACCAAAGAAAAAGCAGAACATTATACGGTGGTCGATTTGTTGAGAAACGATTTGAGCATGGTTGCAGATGAAGTTCAGGTGATTGATTTTCAACGGATTGATTTTATTAAAACCCAGCAGAAAAATCTCTATACAATGAGTTCTGAAATCGCCGGAACGCTGAAACCCGAATTTCAAAATAAAATAGGAAGCATTATGAAAACGCTACTTCCTGCGGGTTCTATTCTCGGTGCGCCGAAACCGAAAACTTTAGAAATTATCTTGAAAGCTGAAAATTATAACAGAAATTTTTATACCGGAGTTTGCGGTTGGTTTGATGGCGAAAATCTCGATTCCTGCGTGATGATACGCTTTATAGAAAAAGAGAATGAAAAATTGTACTTCAAAAGCGGAGGTGGAATTACGCATTTGAGTAAATTAGCCGACGAATATCAGGAAATGAAAAATAAAATATATGTACCAATTCTTTGAAAGCATAAAAATAGAAGACCAAAAGATTTTTCTTTTAGACCTGCACCAAAAACGTGTAGATGATACTTTTTCTCATTTCGGGAAAGAAAGGTCGATTAATCTAGGTGAAATTTATAAAACTCTGGAACACGATGAAGACGGGCTTTTCAAACTGAGAATTTCTTATGACCTGCAACGCAATTTCAAAACACAGATGGTTCCTTATGCAATTCCCGAGATAGAAGATTTTCAACTCATGGAAAACGATACGCTCGATTACAGTTTCAAGTTTGAAGACCGCAGTGAGTTAATGAATATGAAAACTAAAGCAAAAGCAGAGGAAATCATCATTGTAAAAGATAGTCGTATTACAGATACTTCTTTTTCTAACCTATTGTTTCTGAAAGGTAAAGAATGGTTTACTCCTGCTGCTTTTCTTCTGAACGGTGTACAAAGACAACATCTGCTGAAAACCCAAAAAATAAAAGAAGCCGAAATCACTTTGCATAATTTGAAAGAATATTCTCACTTTCAGGTGATTAATGCCATGAATGATTTTGACGATATGTTTATTTATCCGTTGTCAAAAATCAAAAACCTTCCGGAAAACGAAGACGAAGATTATTGATTAAGTGCATGGTTGTAGTTGGTGTAAACTTCCATCTTCCCGCTTCCATCTTTAATTACTCATAATCCAGCCGGAAAGATTTACGGTGATGAATGGTTGCTCCGAATTTTTTCAGTGCTTCGCGGTGTTGCTTTGTTGCATATCCCATATTTTTGTTCCAGCCGTACTGCGGAAATTCTTCGTGAAGTTCTGCCATTAGTCTATCTCTGTAATTTTTGGCAATGATAGAAGCGGCGGCAATGGAAAGTATTTTAGAATCTCCTTTTATAATACATTGATGCGGAATGAAGTTGTATGGGTGAAACTTATTACCATCAACAAGAATAAGTTCGGGACGTATTTTTAACTGATCCAAAGCAGCGTGCATGGCAAAAATACTCGCGTTGAGAATATTGTGGTGATCGATGAAATCTGGAGGAAGTTCTGCGATGGCAAAGTCTTTTACATTATTTTTGATATAATCATCTAAATATGAACGTGTTTTAAACGTTAATTTTTTGGAGTCATTAACTAAATTTTGGTTAAAATTTTTGTCTAAAATTACTGCAGCAGCTACAACCGGTCCGCAAAGACAACCACGACCGACTTCATCACACCCTGCTTCTATATATTGCTGCGACCAGCTTTTTAATAATTCCATAAAAAATAAATTTTGTTGATTAGTTATACAAATTCCCAAGTAAAATTAAAAAAAATTAGCATTTTTTAACAAAATCTTTGGTTATATTAAGAAATTGTTGCACATTTGTACATTGAAAAAATTTAATTTGATATGAAGAAACTAACAACAAGCGTTTTAGCGGTAGTTTTATCTGCATCATTTACCATGGTAGATGCACAGGTAAAAGACACGGCTAAAACCCAAGATATCGAAGGCGTTGTAGTAACGGCTCTTGGTATTAAGAGAGAAAGAAAATCTTTGGGTTATGCTACACAAGGCATAAAAGCTGAAGATGTTACAAGGGTTCCAACCCCTAACTTAACCAGCAATCTTTCTGGTAAAATTGCCGGATTGAGTGTTAAAAGCAGTGGTAACATTGGTGGATCTGTGGATGTAACTTTAAGGGGTTATCGTTCTATGTCTGGAAACAACTCGGTTTTGTTTGTTGTTGATGGGGCACCAATGATTAACTCGTTTGTAAACATTACTTCCTCTGGTTTGGGTGTAGATACAGGAAACACTATTTCTGACATCAACCCGGAAGATATTGCAGAAATAAACGTGCTGAAGGGTGCGGCTGCAACTGCTCTTTACGGTTCCAGAGCTTCTAACGGTGCGATTATCATTACTACTAAGAAAGGTAGAGTTTCGCAAAAGCTAGATATTGATATTTCATCTTCAATTTCTTATTCATCAATCAATAAAGAAACTTTTCCAACATATCAGTCAGAATATGGACAAGGTTACGGAGCTGGATATGGATTTGGTGTAAATGGAGGAACTGATTTCTTTGAAAACTACAATGGGCAACCAATGTCTCCAATGTATGAAGATGCATCTTATGGAGCGCCTTATGATCCGAACTTAATGGTGTGGCAGTACACGTCGTTTATTCCAGGCTCTAGAAATTTCGGAAAAGCAACTCCTTGGGTGAAAGCCGCACACGACCCTTCTTACTTATTTGAAAATGCATTCAACTATAATAATACGATTTCCGTATCTAAAGGTAACGAAAGTGGAAATTTCCGTTTGTCTTATCAAAATGTACAGGGAAATGACATTTTGCCAAATACCAGATTAGACAAAAACAGTGTAACTGGTAATGCTTCATATAAAATTGCCAATAACATGACAGCGAGTTTTCATGGTACTTATGTGGTACAAAGCACCATAGGTAAAAACCCAACTGGTTATCATGGTATGATGGGGATGTTCAGACAATGGTGGGCAACCAACGTTGATTTATATGACCAAA
Source organism: uncultured Kaistella sp. (assembly GCA_964532055.1). Lineage (GTDB taxonomy): Bacteria > Bacteroidota > Bacteroidia > Flavobacteriales > Weeksellaceae > Kaistella. The sequence continues at coordinate 86,107 of CAZHFE010000001.1, forward strand.
GAGATTTGTATTTCTTAAACAAAAGAAACAACTCTTGGAACATTCAGTCTCCTTCCAACACCGCTCCTTTATATTGGGATAACCCTTATTTCCGTTCATATGAAAACTATGTTAGCGATAACAGACAGAGATTTGCGGGTAACTTCGCTATAAACTATGATGTTACAAGTAAAATCAATTTGTTAGGTAGAGTTTCTCATGATGGATTTAGTTACATGATTGACGAAAGAAGAGCGGTTGGTTCTTTGCCGGATGCAATGTCTATAGGCCCTGCTACAGGTAACCAGCCATCTGGTTATGCGGTTGTAAATCAAAGACGTAACGAAGAAAACTACGATTTCATAGGTACTTATAAAGATAATCTTTCAGAGAATGTTCAATTAACAGCATTGTTGGGAGGTAACATCAACGTTCAGAGTTTCTATTCTAACGGTCAAAGTACACAAGGCGGATTGTATATTCCAGGAGTATATTCTGTAGCCAACAGTACTGCAACACCTAACGCACCATCTGTAACAGATACAAGAAAAAGAATCTATGGTATCTTTGCTCAAGCGTCATTAGGATTTTTTGACACCTATTTCGTAGAGGGATCTATCAGAAGAGATGTATCTACTGCATTACCAATTCATAACAATACCTATTGGTATCCAACGGTATCTGCAAGTATAGTACTTTCTAACTGGGATTTCTTGAAAGGATCAGCGTTAAGTTTTGGTAAACTTAGAGGGTCTTATACAAAGGTAGGTAGTGATACAGGAGCCAACCAATTGCAAAACACTTATAGTGTTACTACTACATTTGGTACTCCTACATATGTATATAATACCACAGCGAAAAACCCAGATTTGAAACCGGAAATGAGTGAATCTATAGAAGCGGGTATTAACTTGGAGTTCTTCAAAAGAAGAATTGCAGTTGATTTAGCATGGTTCAGAACAGATACTTCTGATCAAATTCTTGCATTGCCTGTAACGTATGCTTCAGGAGTAGCTGCTAAAGTTCAAAATGTGGGAAACATGAGATCCGAAGGTTTTGAAGTTGCATTGAATTTAGTTCCTATTAAATCTCAAAATTTTACATGGGGAATTGATGTGAACTGGTCTAATCCACGTTCAAAAGTTACCGATCTTGCTTCAGGTGTTGAAAACATTACTTTAGGCTCATTCCAAGGAGGTGTTACCATTAACGCTTCTTTAGGAGATGATTACGGAACGATTAAAGGTTCTGATTATGTATATGATCCGAACGGAAACAAAATTATTGCTTCTAATGGGAAGTATGAAGTTACAGGAACCAACTCGGTAATCGGTAATATGCAGGCAGATTGGTTTGGTAGCGTTACCAATAAAATTTCTTATAAAGACATAAGTTTGGCATTCCAAATCGATGTAAGACAAGGTGGGCAGTTATTCTCACTTGACCAATACTACGGTTTGTCAACAGGTCTTTATCCGGAAACTGTATTTATCAATGATTTAGGTAACCCTGTGAGAAATTCACTTGCAAACGGAGGTGGTCTCATTTTACCAGGTGTGAAAAATATTGGGACTGCACAAAACCCGAACTATGTTACCAATGACATCAGACTTGATGCAGAATCTTCAGGTTCATTTGGTTATAACGCATATCCGGCATCTCAATTCATATATGACGCATCATATATTAAGTTGAGAGAAGTTGCATTGACTTACTCGCTACCTAAAAAGTATCTTACTTCAACCTTTATTCAAGGGGCGTCATTTAGCTTAATTGGTAATAACCTTTGGATTATTCAAAAGCATGTACCTTACGCAGATCCTGAATCTGGTTTAAGTGCAGGTAACGTACAAGGATATCAAACCAGTGTACTTCCTACTACAAGAACGTTCTCTTTCAACGTAAGACTTAACTTTTAATACTATAATAAAATGAAAAAAATATTAGCATCAATCTTATTGGTTTCCCTGTTAAACTCTTGTGGAAGGGAATCCATGTCAGAAGTGAATGAAGATCCGAATAGTTTTTATACTACGGTTCCGTCTACACTGGTTACTTATGCTGAAAAGCAATTAACCGATTATGTAACAACACCAAACGTGAATACTAATAACTTCCGTTTGACTATGCAATACTGGCAGGAAACAACTTATCTTGATGAAAGTCGCTATGACTTCTCTACAAGAAACGTTTCTAACAGTGTTTGGTTGTATTTGTATGTACGTACAATTAAGAACCTTGATCAGGCGAAGAAATTAATTATTGCTTACGCACCAACTGCAAGTGAAGCGGCAACCTGGCCAAAAACAATGAAAAACCAGCTTGCAGTAATTGATTTGCTACAGGTATATGCTTACCAAATACTGGTAGATACTTATGGTGATGTTCCTTATACTGAAGCAGGTGATATTGATTTACATCCATTGCCTAAATATGATTCAGGTAAAGATATCTATGCTGACTTGATTAAAAGAGTGAAAGAAGATATTGTAAACTTAGATACTACAGGTGGAAGTTTTAGTTCGGGAGAAAAATTTTATAACGGTAATACAACCAGTTGGAAGAAGTTTGGTAATTCCCTTCTTTTGAAGCTCGGTATGGGTATTGCTGATTCTGATGCTGCTTTGGCTCAATCTACTGTACAAACAGCGATTGCAGGAGGTGTATTTGCCTCAAATGCTGATAGTTGCTTACTGCCTTACGCTGCCAATCCTAACTGGAGTGCACTTTATGCAAACGTAGTAGCGAGTAACAGAACTGATTATGTTGCTGGTAAAACCCTTGTAGATCACATGAACTCATCAAGTGACCCAAGAATATCTGCATATTTCAGATTGAGAAACGGTCAATATATCGGTGGTGTAATCGGAGCTACCTCTCCATTTAACCTGCACTCACCTCCGGGAGATTTTGCTTATGCACCAACTACACCGGGGATTCTGTTAAACTACACTGAAGTAGCATTCTATTTAACTGAAGCTGCTGCAAGATGGGGAATCGGCGGAAATCCTGCCGCATTATATGCAAATGCTGTAACAGCATCTTTCTTACAATGGGGTAAAACTGCGACAGAAGCTGCAACTTACCTTGCGGCACATCCTTATGATGCTGGAAACTGGAAAAAATCTATAGGAGAGCAAGCTTGGGTAGCAATGTATGATCAACCAACCCAAAGTTTCAACTTCTGGAGAAGATTAGATTATCCTGTATTGCAACCTGCAGCAAACGCTGTTGCAGCTGCAGAAGGTAAAGTTCCCGTTCGTTTGCAGTATCCTGTATTAGAGCAGACAACTAACCCTACAAACTGGGCAGCAGGTTCTGCAGCAATTGGTGGTGATAAACTAACTACCAAAGTTTTTTGGGACAAAAACTAATTTGTTCAAAATATCTTTTAAAACCACTCTTCGGAGTGGTTTTTTTATTTCCGTATATTTGCAGAACAATTTCGTAACGATGGACAGTAAGCAATTTTTGAGCAAAAAAATAGAAGAAACCGTATTTCATTTATATAAGATTCACGATGTAAAATTAGAAGTGCAGGAAAACAAAACAGATTTTGATGGCGATTTTACCGTGGTGATATTTCCGCTAGTAAAAATGCTGAAAAAAAGTCCGGACGTTATCGGTACGGAAATAGGAACGGCATTGTCTGAAAATGATATCATCAAAAGTTTTCAGGTGGTAAAAGGATTTTTGAATTTGACTCTTGAAAATTCATTTTTTGTTCAGCAGTTTTCAGGATTGGGAGAAACTTTGGAAAGTAGAACTCCCAGAAATGAAACGGTAATGGTAGAATATTCCTCTCCAAACACTAATAAACCGCTTCATTTAGGACATATCAGAAATAATCTTCTCGGATATTCAGTTGCTAACATTCTTACGGAAAACGGTTATAATGTCATCAAAACCCAAATTATAAACGACAGAGGAATCCATATCTGCAAATCAATGTTGGCGTGGGAAAAATCAGGAAAAAACGAAACGCCAGAATCTGCAGGATTGAAAGGCGATAAACTTGTCGGAAATTATTATGTGGAATTCGATAAAACATATAAAAAAGAAATTGCAGAATTGGTCAGTAATAGAACTGATGAGGAAACCGCGAAAAAAAATGCTCCCTCAATTCTTGAAGCCCAGCAAATGCTTTTGGATTGGGAAAATGGCGATGAAAAAGTAAGAGCACTTTGGCAAACAATGAATCAATGGGTTTATGCAGGTTTTGCGGAAACCTATAAAAGATTGGGAGTTGATTTCGACAAAGTTCAGTACGAAAGCAACACCTATATTTTAGGAAAAGACATTATTCAGGAAGGATTGGACAAAGGAATTTTTTATCAAAAAGAAGATGGTTCGGTTTGGGTAGATTTGTCTGATGAAGGTCTTGACCAAAAACTGCTTTTGCGTTCAGACGGAACTTCCGTTTATATGACACAGGATTTGGGAACGGCAGTGGAACGGTTTAAGGATAATGACATTCAACGGCTGATTTACACGGTTGGAAACGAGCAGGATTATCATTTTCAGGTGCTGTTCAAAATTCTGAAAAAGCTCGGTTATTCTTGGGCAGAACATCTGTATCATCTTTCGTACGGAATGGTGGAACTTCCGGAAGGAAAAATGAAATCCCGTGAAGGAACGGTGGTAGATGCAGATGATTTGATACAGGAAATGTACGAAACCGCGAAACAAAAAGCACAGGAACTCGGCAAACTCGAAAATCTTACCGAAGAAGAAAAAGAGAAATCTTATGAAACCGTCGGTTTGGGAGCGTTGAAATATTTTATGCTGAAAGTTGACCCTAAAAAGAAAATGCTGTTCAATCCTGCGGAAAGTATAGATTTCAACGGAAATACAGGGCCTTTCATTCAATATACTTACGCACGTATTCAGTCATTGTTGGAAAAAGCGGGACAGATTGCGGAATTTAAAACCGAGCTTTCGCTCAACAAAAATGAAAAAGAACTGATTATGGTGCTTTCCAACTACCGCGAAATTGTGGCAAAAGCATCTGAATCTCTTTCTCCGGCGATTGTGGCGAACTATGTTTATGAAGTGGTAAAAACCTATAATTCCTTTTATCAAAACAACCCGATTCTGAATAATGAAGATAATGACGTTAAAAATTTCAGATTAAAACTATCGGAATTAACGGCTGAAACCATCAAAAAATCCCTCTCGCTTCTTGGAATAGGAACGGTAAACCGAATGTAATGATTCCGGATTTTCGACATATCGAAATAAAATCATTTGCTCCGAAAACCGAATTTGAGGAAAAAGTAGTTGAATTTTTAAAAGAATGGTTTTCCGATTCTGAAACGGTAAAAGTGCAGACTTCTGGTTCTACAGGAACACCGAAAATTTTTGAAGTTGAGAAAGAAAAAATGCTGGTTTCCGCGAAAATGACCTGCGATTTTTTGGATTTGAAACAAGGAGATTCCGCATTGCTGTGTCTTCCGCTGGAATACATTTCCGGCAAAATGATGGTAGTTCGTTCTATTGAAAGAAAACTGAAACTTCATATTACAAATCCGTCTATAAAACCACTTGAAAATTTAGTGGAAGAAATTGATTTTTGTGCGATGACACCACTTCAGGTAGAAAATTCTTTGGATAAAATACATCTTATTAAAAATCTAATTATCGGTGGATCTTCAGTTTCCGAAACGTTGAAAAAGAAGATTCAAGATTCAAGATTTAAAATTCAAGATTCAAGAATTTTTGAAACCTACGGAATGTCCGAAACACTTTCTCATATTGCTTTAAAAGAAATTTATCCAACAAAAGAAGATGAGTTTAAAATTTTTGACGGCATTTACATTTCTTTAGATGAAAGAGATTGTTTGAAAATCCATGCTCCGAAACTGAACTCCGAGATTTTACAGACAAATGATTTGGTGGAAATCAGGAATGAAAAAAGGTTTAGATTTTTAGGAAGAATAGATAATGTTATTAATTCCGGCGGAGCGAAAATTTTTCCTGAAGAATTAGAAGCACTTGTAAAAAAATACATTTCGAATGAAGTGGTTTTTCTTGGACTTGCCGATGAAGTTTTGGGGCAGAAACTGATTTTGGTTGTTGAGAAGAAAGAGTCAAGAATCGAAAACCAAGAGAATTCTGAATTTCAATTAAATGAAAAGTATCTTGACCTCAAGGAAAAAATTTCAAATCTCAAATTTCAAAAATCTTTTCACAAGCCGAAAGAAATTATCTTTGTTGATGAAATCCCAAGAACACCAAACGGAAAAGTAAACCGGTTGGAATTGACATCGATTATCAATTCATTATGAAAAATTTCACCACAGAACTGTCCTACAAAACTTCCCGTTCTTCCGGAGCAGGAGGACAAAACGTCAACAAAGTAGAAACTTCTGTTACGGTGATGTGGAATGTTTTGGAATCGGAGTTTTTCGATGAGGAAGAAAAACAGAGAATTTCAGAAAAACTGAAAAACAGAATCAATGCAGACGGAATTTTGCAATTCACCGTTTCGGAATCGCGCACACAACTTCAAAATAAAAAAATCGCAACGGAAAAAATTTTGGAATTGGTTAATAAATCAATAATCATTCGAAAACCGAGAACCAAAACCAAACCCACAAAATCTTCTATAGAAAAACGCATTCAGCATAAAAAACAACACTCCGAAAAAAAAGAAAACAGGAAGTTTAGACTATAAAATTACTAAACCAAACTAAAACAATTGATTTTTAATAAGATATTTCATATCTTCGTGAAAACAGCAAATAATAATGTCAAAATCCATATTTTTACTCAAAACGGATTGTTTATCAAGACTTCTATTGTCGTTGATGTATTTGCATAGTGATTCTTTTCTAAAAAGCTCTAAAGAGTTTATCAATTAAGCCCTGTCAAATCCAAGACAGGGGATTTACCATTTCTACTCACCTATTTTGATATACTTTTTTCATCAATAAAATATCGTTCGATGTTTTTACTGATTGTGTTGGATTAATTAGAAAGTATATTATTACTCTTAAAAAATAAAAAAAATGTCAGAAAATATAGTTTTAACAACAGGAGTATACGATGCAATAAAAGACCACCTCCGAAGAAAGAAAGTAACCGCTAATGAAGAAGTAAGACTTCTTGCCGAACTTAAAGGAGCAAAACAAGTTCTGAGAAAAAATTTACCAAACGATGTGGTTACTGTTGACCGTAAAGTAACCATCAAAGATCTCAACCAGAATTTAGAAAAAGAATACATTTTCGTTGGTATTTCCGAAGCAAAACCAAAAAAGAATAAATATTCTATCCTATCGGATATCGCTTTAGCAACTATGGGATATAAAGTTGGTGATGTTATCGAATGGCCATTTAAAGACGGTGAAAGAAGAATTGAAATATTAAAGGTAGAAACCTTGGATAATTAATCTTTTCATAAATTTATAATACAAAAAGTACAACCCGAATGGTGTTGTACTTTTTAATTGCAAAACTTTTAAATAGAAAATCTAAAAAAACGGAAACGCTTTTTCAAAGTCCTAATTTCAAAATCCGTCTTAAAAATATTATCTTTGTCCAAATCAAAAAACATGAGCAAACCGATTACAGAATTTATCGAAAAATATTACCTACATTTCAACGCAGCAGCTTTGGTTGATGCATCCAAAGGTTACGTTGCACATCTGAAAGATGGCGGAAAAATGATGATTACTTTGGCAGGAGCAATGTCAACTGCGGAATTGGGGAAAATTTTGGCGGAAATGATTCGGCAAGATAAAGTAGATATTATTTCATGTACCGGTGCGAATCTTGAAGAAGATTTAATGAATCTTGTTGCACATTCACATTACGAAAGAGTGCCGAATTACAGAGATTTAACGCCTCAAGAAGAATGGGATTTGCTGGAAAAGGGGCTGAATAGAGTTACCGATACCTGCATTCCGGAAGAAGAAGCGTTCAGAAGATTGCAAAAACATATCTATAAAATTTGGAAAGATGCAGAAGAAAAAGGGGAAAGATATTTTCCGCATGAATATATGTATAAAATGCTTTTATCAGGAGTTTTGGAGCAATATTACGAAATCCCGAAAGAAAACTCGTGGATGCTTGCTGCAGCAGAAAAAAACCTGCCGATTGTTGTTCCCGGTTGGGAAGATTCCACTATGGGAAATATTTTCGCAAGTTACTGTATTAAAGGCGATTTGAAACCGTCAACAATGAAATCCGGAATTGAGTACATGACTTTCCTTGCAGATTGGTATCCGAAAAATTGCAGCGGAAAAGGAGTAGGTTTTTTCCAAATCGGCGGCGGAATTGCAGGCGATTTCCCGATTTGTGTAGTTCCGATGCTGTATCAGGATTTGGAAATGCATGATATTCCGTTTTGGTCGTATTTCTGCCAGATTTCAGATTCTACCACATCTTACGGCTCTTATTCGGGAGCGGTTCCCAACGAAAAAATCACTTGGGGAAAACTTGACATTACGACTCCGAAATTTATCGTTGAAAGTGATGCCACGATTTGTGCGCCTTTGATGTTTTCTTATATTCTGGAAAATTCTTAAAAGTCAGGAAGCTGGGAGTTGGAAGAGGGAAGTTGTAACTTTAAACTCAAACTTTATGAACAAGCTTTTTAAACAGCAGGTTTTTGAAATCATTAAAATGATTCCGAAAGGCAGAGTAACAAGTTACGGTGCAATTGCAAAAGCGGTAGGATATCCGAAACATGCAAGACACGTGGGAAATGCGCTTCGCGATTATGATGAAGATTTTCCTGCACACAGAGTGTGTAATTCCTCCGGAAATATTACAGCGAATTGCTTAGAAAGCTTTACCCAAAAGTTAGCAAAAGAAGATGTGGAAGTAAACGGAAATAAAATTAAAAATTTCAAACACATTTTTTGGAATCCTTTGGAGGAAATATAAAGCATAAAAAAAGCAACTACTTTCGTAATTGCTTTCAAAAAAATTATTTATTTATCTGCTCTTTTATTTTTTCTTCCAATTGTTCTGCGAGTTCGGGATTGTCTTTCAGCATGTCTTTTACTGCATCTCGACCTTGTCCTAATTTGGTATCATCGTAGCTGAACCATGAACCGCTTTTCTTGATGATTCCCATATCTGTTGCGGTATCCAGAATTTCGCCTACTTTAGAAACGCCTTCTCCGTACATAATATCAAATTCTGCCATTTTAAAAGGCGGAGCGACTTTGTTTTTCACGATTTTTACTTTTACTCTGCTTCCTACTGCTTCATCGCCGGATTTTATCGGCGCACTTGCTTTTCTGATGTCGATTCTCACGGAAGCGTAAAATTTCAAAGCATTTCCACCGGTTGTGGTTTCGGGATTTCCGAACATTACGCCGATTTTTTCTCTTAATTGGTTGATGAAAATTACGGTACATTTCGTTCTGGAAATGGTTGCGGTCAGCTTTCTCAATGCCTGCGACATTAATCTTGCGTGAAGTCCCATTTTAGAATCTCCCATTTCGCCCTCAATTTCGGCTTTCGGAGTAAGTGCTGCAACAGAATCAATGACCACAATATCCACTGCTCCGGAACGAATGAGATTGTCTGCAATTTCTAATGCCTGTTCTCCGTTATCAGGTTGGGAAATAATCAAATCGTCAAGATTGATTCCCAATTTTGCTGCATAATGTCTGTCAAAAGCATGTTCCGCATCAATGAACGCTGCAATTCCGCCTTGTTTCTGCGCTTCTGCAATGGCGTGTAAAGTTAAAGTTGTTTTTCCGGAAGATTCGGGACCGTAGATTTCAATCACTCTTCCTCTCGGATATCCGCCGACTCCTAAAGCCAAATCCAATCCCAAAGAACCAGAAGGAATTACCTCAATAGAAGTATCCACAGAATCGTCACCTAAAGTCATTACTGTTCCTTTTCCGTAGGTTTTATCGAGTTTTTCAAGCACCAAAGCGAGTGCTTTTTTCTTATCTTCAATACTGCTCATCTTGTAATATATTTTTTCAAAAATACGTAAATAATTGCTTTTTTAATAATTTAATTTTTCCACAACGAAGTGAAAAATAGTATTTGTGCAGAACAGAACGAGTTTTTTTGGAAAAAAATATTGTTAGAAAAAAAAAATATCTTAAATTTGCACCACTTTAAACAGCCAGACCTATGGTGTAATTGGTAACACACCTGATTTTGGTTCAGTCATTCGGGGTTCGAGTCCCTGTAGGTCTACAAGTTTAAAAGGCTAACTAGTTGAAAACAACAATGTTAGCCTTTTTTGTTTTGTTTCTTTGCCGACAATTTGTCGACAAAAATACATTCGATATATTTATTATAAAAAAACCTCATCAATTAGATGAAGTTTTTAGTTTTTTAAAAGTTAAATTTTAAATCGTCTTTGAATCCCAATTTTGAAAGAATTAAAGAAATGGAAATTTTTGACATTGCATAAATATATTCTTTTAATTTTTCATCATCAATAGAAGAAAGACTACCGTGGGTTAACTTGTTTCTTACATTCTTTAATTCATTGAATTTAAACCCGTAATTTTCTGTTTGAATTCCATTCTGTATTAATATATTTTCCAAGGGACTTCCCATCGGTTTAGTAATCAAATTATTTATCGTGCGTTGCCAATTACTTTCTACTATTTTACTTTCATTTTTATCTGCCAAAGATTCAATAATTAATTTTAAAGCTTTTGCGAAGTTTTCATTTTTTAATTCATTCATTTCGATTTTTACAGGTTCGTCTTTTCCGTAAAAAATTTCGATGTTACTAAATAGCAATAAAAATTTTGCGCTCCCATCTACCTCTCTTGAGTGTAGATAATTTTCTATTGCTTTGTCAATTTTAGCTTTATTAGTGACATAATTTTCGAACCAAGTTGTGTTTAGTATTTTCTCTATTTTGATATTTGTTTTTAATAATTTCGAAACAGTTGATATTTTGAAATTATATGTTCTGTCTAACTTATCATAGTTAGAATATAGATATACTTCATCATTTGTTTTATAATGTAGGTTTGTGTAATTTACTCTTATACCATAATAAAGGGACAAGAATTTACATATAATATCAATTTTTTCTTTCACTGATTCGAAACTTTCATTCTCAAAAAAATAATTCAGAATTGGTATTCTCTTGATTGTGAATTCTTCATTATCTCTTTTATCATTACCCCAAAAATCTAACTCGGGTCTAAATTTTAAATTTCCACATTTATAAAACTCTTGCATTCCATCCATCCTTCCGATTTCAAATATATTTTTATCTCCTATGTTCGTGAAAAAGGAGTAAAAATTACTAGCCACTTTCAAACCGTTGTCGTTCAAATATACTTTTCCTTGATTTGCGCTATTTTTATTTTCATTTTTTTTTTATAATTAAAACGTTTGATAAATAAATTGTAAAGAAATGTTGTCCCCCTTTGAATTCGTGACTTCCTATTTGCAAAATCTGACTTTTATCTAAAATAATTTTGTTTTCAGTACCAGCAAATTCGAAATTTTCGTCAAAAAACCCCAAAGAATTTTGACTGTGCATAAATTTTCGATTTATATTTTGATTGTTTTCATCTATGAAAATTCTTATAAATATTAAATCATTTTTCACATATAAATGTGCGTGATGCTTTAACTCAGATACTAATGAATCTTTGAATTTTAAATCTAAACAATGATACTCTTTCATTTTTCTTTTAATTTATCAAATGAGAATGAACAAACAAATCCTTTTTCTTGAGGCATATAAAGTTTGTATGGACTTACATCTTGGACTGTTGCAAGAAGATTATTGCTGAAAATAGACATACAATCTCGCACTTTGTAGGCAATATTTTTAATAACCTCAATATCTGTTTCTTTAGGAGGAAATACATATCGAGCCAAATTATCTTCTTTTATTAATTCAATTAGATGAGGTCTTATGTTTTCTGTAAAGCAAGGCATCATTAGATAACCATCAATTCGTTCTTTCTTATCCTTCAGTTTTTCGGGTGCTAAATTGTCGAATGTAGCTAAATAGGGAGGGAAATTATTGTTTTTACATTTTTCTAATTGGTCGGAATTATATCGATTATAAGGGCGTAAAGCAACTGTTAGCCCGTGTTTATATTGTTTGTAAAAGAAATGATGCTTTCTGTGAAAATCTTTTATTTCAGCTGTCCAATCTGATAATAGCTTTAGACCTTCCCGATAAACTTTTTCGGTTTTTTCTTCAAATTCTTCTTCATAAAATGGAAAATAAAAAAGTTTGCATAGTTTTTCAGTATTCGATTTTTGTCTGATAAAGTTTTCTATTTTACCAGCATCATAAGTAATGATATTTTTAATAAAGAAATTTTTATTTTCTCCTGCTTTTAAAAGTGCAAATAAATCTTCAATATACTGAATGCAAATCGAAATAGCATCAAAGAGAAGTCCGTTGGTTATTTCTTGAGCGATTGTATATTCTCCTGTATCATCATCGGCTTGTTTAGTTTCAGAAATAATTGTTGAATAAAATGTAAATTTTTCTTGTAAAATTTTCTCGGTGGTTAGAATTTGTTGAAGTCTCCAGTTTGGATAGTATGATGCAAAAAAGCGGTTTATTTGGTCGTTGGTAACTTTTTTACGTTCTTCTTTTGTCATTGTTTTAGTTTATCATAAAAGTAACATTAATTATTTTCAAAAGATGATTTTCAAAATAAAAATCCGACTTATTAGGTCTCAATATTCAAATATCTTTTAATGTCGTGTTTTGTAGATAAAATATTTATCGTAATATTGCGATAAATATTCAATTATGGGAATTACAAAATCAGAGCATTATACAGAAAAGCAAAATCAATTAGCGAAGATTGCGAAAGCAATCGGGCATCCTGCAAGAATTGCTATTTTGGAGTATCTACTTAAAGTAGATGAGTGTATATGTGGAGACATTGTGAATGAACTTCCCTTAGCCCAGCCAACAATATCTCAACATTTAAAAGAACTTAAAAACGCAGACTTGATTAAAGGAAATATCGAAGGTACTTCAATTTGTTACTGCATAAATGAAGAGACCTTTGAAATCATAAGCGGGTATTTTTCTGACTTTACTCAAAAACTTAAAAAAGAGAAATGTTGCTAACATTTTTTTTGACCTCATCTATCGTAATATTACAATAAACAAATCTATAAAATTATGAGACTATCTGAAATTAAAGAATTATTACCAACATTAAATAATGTCGAATTCCAAGTAGAGAACGGTGCATTTGTACCTGAACATTTTCACGTTACAGAAATTGGTGTTATTCTTAAAAACTTTATTGATTGTGGTGGAACTATTCGAAATGAAAAAGTTGTCAATTTTCAATTATGGAATGCAGACGACTTTGAACATCGCTTAAAGCCTACCAAACTTTTAAACATAATCAAACTATCCGAAGAAAAATTGGGTATTGAAGATTCTGAAATAGAAGTAGAATATCAGAGCGAAACAATTGGTAAATATGATTTAGATTTTAACGGAAGTCATTTTGTATTAAAGAACAAACAAACCGCCTGTTTGGCGAATGAAGCTTGCGGGATTCCTACCGAAAAGCAAAAATTAAATTTATCAGAACTGAATAGCGGTTCTTGTACACCAAATTCGGGATGTTGTTAATCAATAAAAAATAACAAAATGTATAAAAATTTAGCTGAAACGATAAACAAGATAATTGATATTAGCACAGTAAGTGAGGAACGAAAAGCGGTATTACTACCATTGATAGATTTTGTACAACAAAAAATAAACAATAAAAAAGAGATAAATATAAATTTCATTTGTACTCACAATTCACGCAGAAGTCATTTGTCGCAGATATGGGCGCAGGTTGCCAGTGCGCACTTTAATATTCAGAATGTAAATTGTTATTCGGGTGGTACGGAAGAAACCGCACTATTTCCAAAGGTTGCAGAAACATTAATAAATCAGGGTTTTAGTATTTTCAAAATCGCAGATAGTGTTAATCCAATATATGCTATAAAATATGATGAAAATACTTTGCCAATAATAGGTTTTTCTAAAAAGTATGATAGTGCTTTTAATCCAGTATCGGAGTTTGTTGCTATTATGACCTGTTCGCAGGCGGACGGTGGATGTCCTTTTATTGCAGGCGCAGAAAAAAGAATCCCTATCACATTCGAAGACCCTAAGATGTCTGATAATACCGAGGTGCAAACGCAAGTATATGAAGAAAGGAGTTTGCAAATAGCAACTGAAATGTTTTATGTTTTTTCAAAAATAAACTAATACTCAATGCAACCAAGACTAAAATTTCTTGACCGTTATTTAACCTTATGGATATTTCTTGCAATGGCAATAGGAATAGTATTAGGGCATTTCTTCCCAAATATTTCCAATGCTGTCAATGCTGTGACTGTAGGCACAACAAATATTCCCTTAGCTGTAGGTTTGATATTGATGATGTACCCGCCTTTAGCAAAAGTTGATTATAACTTACTACCAAAAGCGTTAAAAGATAAAAAAGCAATTACCATATCATTATTACTAAATTGGGTTATAGGTACGGGATTAATGTTTGGATTAGCTATTTTGTTTTTGCGAAACGAACCCGATTATATGACGGGTCTAATATTGATTGGCTTAGCAAGGTGTATCGCTATGGTTATCGTTTGGAGCGATTTGGCAAAAGCTAATAGAGAATATACGGCGTTATTAGTCGCTTTAAATAGTATCTTTCAGATATTGGGTTATAGTTTTTTGGTTTGGCTGTTTATCAATTTTTTACCCAGTAAATTAGGATTGGCAAATTTTAACGTGAGTGTGTCGATGAGGTCTATAACAGAAAGCGTGTTGATATATTTGGGCATTCCTTTTTTTGCGGGTTTTACAAGCCGTTATATACTTGTAAAATTGAAAGGAATAGAATGGTTTAATAGAAAATTTATTCCCAAAATTTCGCCTATAACATTATGCGCATTGTTGTTTACAATTGTATTAATGTTTAGTTTGAAAGGCGATAAAATATTAGAGTTACCAATGGATGTAATAAAAGTTGCAATACCGTTAATAATCTATTTTATATTAATGTTTTTCGTAAGCTTTTTTATAAACAAAGCGATGAAGATTCCTTATGAAAAGAACGCATCAATTGCATTTACAGCTACTGGAAATAACTTCGAATTGGCAATAGTTGTAGCAATATCCGTTTTTGGCATTCATTCGCCACAGGCATTTGTTGGTGTTATTGGGACTTTGGTCGAAGTTCCAGTTTTAATTTTGCTTGTTAAAGTAAGCCTGTTTTTGCAAAAAAATTACTCCAATAAATAAGAACTAATCACGAATCATTTATTAAGTAAATCTATTGTATGGAAATTCAAATTAAACCATTAGAAACAAAACATCAAAAAGCTGTTTTGGAAATATATAGGTTAGGGATAGAAACAAAAAATGCAACATTTAATACTTCTGTTCCAAGTTGGGAAGAATGGGATTTAGGACACCTTAAACATTCGAGATTTGTAATTGAAAAAGATGACGTCGTTTTAGGGTGGATTGCTTTGTCTCCAGTATCAACAAGATGTAATTATTCGGGAGTAGCAGAAGTAAGCGTTTATATTGCGCCTAATTACAGCGGGCAAAAACTCGCTTCGAAATTAATGGATAAAGTCATCTCTGAAAGTGAAAAAAATGGAATTTGGACTTTACAATCAAGCATATTTCCCGAAAATTTAGCCAGCGTCAAACTACATCAAAATTTTGATTTTAGAGTAGTAGGAATTCGGGAAAAAATTTCTAAAATTGATGATAGCTGGAGAGATACAATTCTTTTCGAAAGAAGAAGTGAGCTTTTTCTTTAAATGTTTAACAAAAAAAATAATCGACTTGTTAGTCGATTATTTTTTTACCAATCATTTTGCTTTGCAGTATCTTTTTGATTGAAAATATAATCAAAAAGGTTTTGGTTTAGACTGTTAATGGAGCGTGCGATTTTTGGCATCGTGTCTTTATATTGGTCACGAACTTCGCCGTTGCTTTTGAAGTGCATCCAGCCTTTTTTTATTTCAAGATTAGACCAGCTTAATCTTCCGTACTTATCCGAATACCCTGACTGTAATTGTATAATGTCAAATTTGTATTTCCCTTCCTTAACAGAAATTTCAATTTCATATCGCATATCTTCACACATTAAAACCATTGGATTTCTGCAATAGCCTTTTGTTTCTATCCCTTGAAATCGAACGTAGTCATTTTCAATTTGTGCTTTTATAACTTCGCTGGGTTTGTTATAGGTTTTGCTAATCCATTCTATTACTTTTTTGTAAAGTTCTTCTTTTGTTTTACCCTCACAAGGGATAACAATAAAATCAGTCAATTGTTGTTCCTTATTAACCGAAAATTCCTTTGGTGGAGGTGTTTGGTCTGGGGTTGCATCCTGCGAAAAGAGATTGTTGGAAAATGCTAAAAATAAGAGCGTGCAAAGAGTGTAAGTTTTTCTTTTCATAAGCTTTGTAATTTATTGTTAAGTTTAAATTATTTGATAGGGAAGACAAATAAAGTATTTAGCGCAAAACAATTCTTACGGAAAACCATATATGAAAGGAAATTGAGCAAAATACTTTTCATTTTTCAAAAGTTATTCTACTCAGTTCCGAAAAGTAGAGGGTTACCACAAAGCAAAAGGTACGGAACTAAAGCCAGTCTGCTACTGAGGTACTGCGAAGAACCCAAAGACAAGAAAGACCTAGCCCGTACCCCATAAATAGGCACGGGCGTAAGTCTATCGAGTTTTGTCTTTTTGAAGATTCGCAGTTTTCAGTAGCCAAAACGATAGCTTACGCTTGTGTAATCGTTAAATTAATGCTTCAAATTTAGTAAAATTTGTGAGTTTCTTTACGGCTGTTTGACTATAGTCCAATTTTTTTTGGCATCAAAAATGTAAAAATTCGACTTAAAGCCTTTATTCATAGTAGTTACGGCGTTTTTTTGTTAGCTGGAATAATTCAAAAAATAATTTTGCTTTGTTAAGGCTAACGACTATAGTCATTTTTTTAAGCCAATAAACTACAATAGATTTCTATTAAAGCCTTTATTCATAGTGTTTTTAGCGTTTTTTTTACACCTTGAAACGGTTTAAATCAATTTCGATTAAGTTTTGCTATTTCTCTGATTAGTTTTTTCGCCCTAAGTGAAGTAAATTCTATCTGTGTTTTGCTTTCATTAGAAATTATCAAAACCTTTTCAATTTGGCTTATCCATTCACTTGATACGCTAATTTCCTTTTGGTTTAATTGGTCGGCATATTGTAGCCCGTCCGCCCTATAAATTACCAAAAGAGATAAGTTTGTTCTCTGCAAATTATTTATAACCTTTTCGAGCTGTTCTTGTTCTTTCAAACGCTTTTTTTGATTGGCTTTGGTTCTCTCCCGTTCGTGAAATGCTTTTCTGCATTTGTCTGTGCAAAATTTTGCGGTCGCTTTTTTTTCTTTTAATACTTTTTTACAGTTCATACACTCGCAATTATTGGCTGTTGTTTCTCTGATTTCATTATTGAGATTATAGGACTTGTTTTCGAGGTCAGTTTCTGTTAAAAAAGAAGGTGGGTTTGGTAGTGTTTTTAACCCTTTATCTAAATGGTTAATTTGTCGCCAATTTTGATTTTTTGAATGTTGCCTACTTTCGGGATTTTCAAACATATTTTTTTGTTCTAAAAAATCGGTTAAATTGTCGCCAATTTCGAAGGTGTATTCCATTGATAACAATTTGCATTTATTTAAAATAAGATTGTAAATAGTTTGCTTTGCGTTCTCGTTAATACAATACATATCCTGCAATTTGTTGAGGTCTTTTTTTGCTTTATCAAAAACGTTTCTATTGAGTTTCGCCCAGTAATTTGCATCTAAGAACCTAAGATATTTCTTTTGTTGTTGATTCGTCATAGATTTGTAATTTGATAATTCATCTACAAAAACTATATCAGCCCACGCCTTTAATAAAATCTTTGAGAGTTCCGCCCAAACGCTTTGACTTTGCAAATTTGTGAGGGTTTTTATTCCTAAATGCTTTACCCATTCCATTTTATCAATTGAAATTTCAAACCTCATTAATTGAGATTTTTTTCCAGTTTCTTGCAAAACTTTATCATAAATTTTCAAACAGTATTGTTGGAACTTAAATATAATTCCAAGTCTTTTCCCTTTTTCTACATACTGACCAAAAGTGTGCTTTCTAAAAAATTTGATACAAGCTAAAACCTCATCTACATATCCTAATACTTTTATGTTCACACCAAATTCAAAACCGTGTAAGGTAGATTCATTTGCCGTTATCCCTAAGTCTCGTTTAAGTTGCTTGCAAGTTGCTAAAAAGTCATTAAAACTGTAGTCAATTGAATTTGTTTCGCCTTTGGTGTAGTATTTCGGGAGCGACCCCCGAACGTTACAATAAATCTCTTTCCCCTCTTTAATAGACAGGTGTATACCGTTTATATTAGCGTGTTTGTTGTTTCGTTGTATTTCTCCAGTTGTAGTATTAACCAACGAATAAAAGGACAAATTTTTGTTATTTGTCCAGTCGGTCGGGTTGAGGTTGCACAATAATTCAACACTGTCAATCATCAATAATACTATCTAAAATCTATAAAAAGGCTTTTCGCTTATTGCGCTTTGCTATTGGTTAAAGTTTCCATTACCTCACTTTGCTTATATCTAACACGGTTTCCGATACGATAACATTTTAAAATTCCTTTTTTGCCCCAGTCTATTATTGTCGGTAACGTTACGCCTAACATTTTTGCGGTTTCTGAACGGGATAATAGTTTTTCTTCGGGAGCGGTTGCGGTGGTTTCCGTTGCTCTACCAACTAAGGCGTTTGTAAGATTGTCGATTTTTTCTGCGAGGGCGGTAATATCCAAACCGTTTACCTCAATTTTTACTGTATTCATTTCGCTTTGTTTTATTTTGCTGGAGTATTTCTTATTTGATTTTATCGGGAACGTTAAACGTTTCTCTTAAAACCGTATTTGTTATCCAAGCCCCTGTCTTTTTTAATTGTATGATGTAATCAAAATTTTGCACTAAAAATATTATGCAGTCTTTCTCTCTGTTAGGAATTGCTTCGAATTCTGATTTCATACGTTTCGTAAGTTTTTTGTTTACCTCAATTTTTACTGTGTTCATTATTATTGTTTTGCTTTGTTGAGGGCGAAATTAGCGCACAAAAAAACGGGCAAACCCGACATTGTAAGGTTTGCCCGTAAAGTTTTATAAAATTAGGTTCTATAAAACGGAAAGAATCTTGTCTATTTGAGGTTTTAATTTTGGGAGCGTTGTGTTTTCGACTTTTCTTATTTGTTCCGCTCTCAATAAATTCCCATTCCACAAAAAAGTGTTATTGTCTTCTAAATCTCCGTAGATGCGCCCTTTTAATACTTTATAATCTTCTTGTATTTTAGCAATGAAATATTTAAAATCCTTTATTGCAATACCATTCTTTATGATTATTGAGTTGTCCAATTTTTCTCCTTTTAACAATTTTTCCCATTGCTTAATATCTGAATTATCAAAAAGCAATTGATTAATTTCGGTTAAGATTATTTCAAAACTGCCTAAGCTGTCACTAACTGCATTATTAAATGCCAAAACCTTTCTTTTTACATCGTTTTTGCCTTTTAACTCATTTGTATTCAAACGTCTGAATTCGTCATCAATCATTCCTAATTTGATTTCGCTTTCGATTATACTATTTGTAAGTATTCC
Organism: uncultured Kaistella sp.; assembly: GCA_964532055.1. Lineage (GTDB taxonomy): Bacteria > Bacteroidota > Bacteroidia > Flavobacteriales > Weeksellaceae > Kaistella. The sequence continues at coordinate 105,754 of CAZHFE010000001.1, forward strand.
AATTTCGGGATTACGCATCGGGTCTGT
>CAZHFE010000002.1:0-43649 GCA_964532055.1 uncultured Kaistella sp.
CTTTCATTACCGCATTCATAATCTGCTCTTCTTTTTCTTTGGAATAGGTAGAATCGTACGGATTTATCACATCAAAAAGATAGGTATAAAAAGGCGTTATTTTCTGTACTTTTTCAGATTCTTTGTATGCCTTTTCTTTACCCATCAACTGCAAATCTTTAATGAAAGCATTGAAGCGTTTATCAATCGGTTCAAGCGATTTTACCAGGTAATCATACGCTTTTTCATTCTGCCCCAGTTTTTTGTAACCGTCTGCAACTGCCGCAACAACAAGAGAATATTCCACAGGTTTAGTTTTCATCTGTCTTCCTGCATATCTTTGTTCTTTCGGTGAAAGATTTGTGTAATAATCATATTCTGCAAAGATTCCTTTTTTCAGTTCTTCTGCTAGTTTCAGCGCTTTTTGTTCCTGCCCAGAAACTACATATCCGTAAACTATAGAACTCAAAGATCGGGGTTCATAGTATTTTTCCACAGGAATTTCTTTTGAAGCCAAATCAAGGATTTCCACCGCTTTGGCTTTTTGTCCGGAAAATGAAAGTGCTTCTGCAGCGCGACTTGCAGAACTTCTGTAGCCCACGATATTCTGTGTGCAGGTTTCATCAAAATGTACATTCAAATTTTTGAAATTTCCCCATCTGTAATTTTTCACGATATTGTAAAGAGAATTTGCATCTACTCTACCCATTTCTCCGTCTTCTCTTTCGGGAGTATTGATTGGAACCAATCGGTAACTAAAACCGTCAAATTGCAGATAATCACCGAGATAAAAAATGTTTTCTGCATCGTAAATTCCTCCGGAAGAAAAGTTGATTGGTCTTTTCCAGTCGAAGTTAGCCAGAATGTCAAGCATCATCATATTGCTTTTGAACATACTGTTGCCTTTGTAATTAATTACAATATTATCAACCGTTTGCGATAAATCTTTCGTTTCAATAATTCCCGACTTCACGGCGTTTTCTTTGTTTACCGGAAGAATAAATTTCGATACCGGAAGAAAATTAAACTTTTCATATTTCTGTTCCCCGAAAATCATTTTCAAAATTTCGTCTTTATCGTCAGATTTTATTTTAAGGAAATTCACCGCTTCTTTCATCGTCATAGAATCCTGGGTAAGATATTTCCTAAATTGTGCATACTCTGTTTCGGGAGCACCTGCATCTTTCAGATTCTCAAAAATAGTTTCCCAATCTCCTTTGGTCATCAAATAAATTTGATCATTTGTTCCGTCCCTGTAATCTTCGTGATTCAAAACCGACGGAATCGGCATAGAATTGTAGGTTCTTCTTTTTACTTGGTCGATATTCCAAGGTGTGGAAAGCAGCGTGAAATTCACCACTTTCACATCATCACGAAGTCCGGAAGTTTCCTGCATTCCCCAAATCGGATAAGTGTCATTGTCGCCATAAACAAAGAGTATGTCGTTTTTCGGCAGAGATTTCAGCGTAGAATATGCGTAATCATAAGCAGTATATCGGTTGCTTCTGTCGTGGGTATTGTAATTCTGGAAACCCATCATCAAAGGAACTCCCAGCAATACAACTCCGGAAGAAATGTTAACAGGATTGGATTTTATTTTTTCCTGAATGAACCAAAGAATTGCAGCTGCTCCCAAACCAATCCAAATTGCAAAAGCGTAGAACGAACCGACCATTGCATAATCTCTTTCGCGGACTTCAAATGGCTTTACTCCGGTGTAAAAAACGATTCCCACGCTGGTTAAAACAAAAAGCGAAAGTATCGCATAAAACCGCCCGAAATCTCTGTTCAGCTGAAAGAAAAATCCTATCAATCCTAATAATAAAGGAAGAAAGAAAAATGCAACGGTACTTTCATTTTTATATTTTGCAGGCATTTTGCTTTGATCGCCCCACAATGCATTGTCGATAAATGATATTCCCGAAATCCAGTTTCCTTTGGTGTTTTCCATATTTCCTTCGAGGTCGTTTTGTCTTCCGGCAAAATTCCACATCAAATATCTTATGAAATAATAACCGTTCTGAAACGTAAAGAAATAATCGAGATTCTGTGCTAAAGTCGGTCTTTGAACATTAATTAGGTTATAAGGTTTCACTTTCAGGTAATCTGCCGCTTTTATAGTTCCGTCTTCATATTTCTCACGCAATTCGTCAAAAATCTTTTTTGCTTCAGGATTGTCGGCAACATCTTCATTACCATAATTAAAGGAAAAATCGGGAGCACCGTAAATTGAGATATAGTTTTCCATCACCGATTTGTCTTCGCTGAACATTCTCGGGAAAAAGCTGACATGACTTTTGTCGTACACATAATTGAAACGTTCACCAACTTTTCTGTAAGTTCCCGTTTTTTCGTCTTTTTCGTAAGCATCACCTGTTTTATCGGTTTTGAAACTTCCATCTTCATTTTTCTGTATTCCGTTTGCATCAAGATAAGCGGTATAATTTTGTCCGTAAGAAGTTGGCCAATCTCCATATTGTACACGGTTATAATAATCTAACATTCCAAGTGCATTATCGGGATCATTCAAGTTCATCGGCGGATTTGCATTGGCTCTTATTGGAATAACCAACCAGCAAGAAAAACCGATAATCATATAGACAATGGATAATGAAATGGTTTGATAAATATTTTTTCCTGTATTTCGAGTAAATTTAATGGCGAAATAACAAGCGGCAATCAACAAGATGAATGCGATAATAGTTCCGGAATGAAAAGGCATTCCGATTCCGTTTACTGCAAAGATTTCTACCTTCCCGAAGAACGTCATGATTAAAGGGAAAATTCCTTTGAAAACAATGGCGAGAATAACAAGCGTAATGAAATTTGCCCAAAGAAAATTTTTCCAGGTAAATTGATAATTTCTTGCGTAATAAATAAGACAAACCGCAGGAATTGCAAGCATACACATCATGTGAACACCAACAGATAAACCGGTAACGAAAAAAATCAGAATAATCCACCGCTGGTTATCGGAGTCGTGATATTCGTTTTCCCATTTGGTAATGAGCCAAACCAAAAGTGCGATAAACATAGATGCCATAGAATATACCTCTCCTTCCACCGCAGAAAACCAAAATGTATCTGAAAAAGTAAAACACAAAGCACCAATAACTCCGGCAAAAAGTATAGAAATTTCTTGATGTTTGGTAATTTCATCGAAATCTTTGTTGAGTAATCTTCTTACCAAATGAGTAATCGTCCAAAAAAGAAATAAGATAGTCAATGCACTGAAAAAAGCCGACATTGCATTGATGACTATGGAATAATTTTCACCGTTTCCGAAAGCAAATATTGCAGCAACAGCACCTACCAACTGAAAAAATGCAGCTCCCGGTGCGTGAGTAACCTCCAGTTTTACCGCAGAAGAAATATATTCACCACAATCCCAAAAACTGAAATTCGGTTCCATGGTTGATAAATAAGTGAAGAATGCAATAACGAAAACAACCCAACCTAAAACGGTGTTCAATTGCTTAAAAGACCAGTTTTTCATAAATAAAATTCAATGTTGCGAAAATAAGATTTTTCGTTTATATTATTTTCTATTTTAACATATATTTAGAGTTGGCGTTATTTTTGATGGGCGTTATTTAAACTCCGCTGTGAAAAATCATATTCAATAATACGATGCTAATTTTCAAAGTTGTTAATTTTTTAGTATTTTTGCAGACGGTTTTTTAGAGTAAAATGACGAAATAATGACAAATGTTTACGATAACATTCTTGGCTTAATCGGCAATACACCGATGGTGAAACTCAATGAAGTTACCAAAGAGATTCCCGCTGCAATTTATGCTAAATTAGAATCATGTAATCCGGGACATTCAACCAAAGACAGAATTGCGGTACATATTATAGAAGCTGCCGAAAAAAAAGGAATCCTGAAACCCGGTTCTACTATTGTAGAAACCACTTCAGGAAACACCGGCTTTTCTGTAGCAATGGTGAGTATCATAAAAGGATATAAATGTATTCTTGCGGTAAGCGACAAAACCAAAAAAGAAAAAATTGCTTATTTAAAAGCACTTGGAGCTACGGTTTATATTTGCCCCGCAAATGTTGCAGCAGAAGACCCGAGAAGTTATTACGAAGTTGCCAAAAAAATTGCGGAAGAAACTCCCAATTCGCTTTACATCAATCAGTATTTTAACGAGCTCAATATTGATGCACACTATCAAACTACCGGTTCCGAAATCTGGGAGCAAACTGATGGCAAAATTACGCATCTCTTTGCATGTACCGGAACAGGCGGAACGCTTTCCGGCTCAGCAAAATTCCTGAAAGAAAAAAATCCCAATATTAAAATTATTGGTGTTGATGCTTCAGGTTCTATTCTGAAAACCTATCACGAAACAGGTCAAGTAAATAAAGACGATATTCATCCTTATCAAATAGAAGGCATGGGAAAAAACCTAATTCCTTCTGCTCTACTTTTTGATAAAGTAGATGAATTTGTAAGAGTAAACGATGAAATGTCGGCATACAGAACGCGCGAAATCGCACTGAAAGAAGCCATTATGGGTGGTTACACAACAGGAGCAGTTGTTCAAGGAATTTTACAATACGCCAATTCTCACCCGTTTTCAAAAGATGATTTGGTGGTGCTTATTTTTCCCGACCACGGTTCAAGATATATTACCAAAGTCTTCAGCGATGAATGGATGGAAGAACAAGGTTTCATCAACAACTGTGTTCATAATTATGATGAGGTTTTCAAAACGGAATACATCAAGTAAACAATATTCAACACAAAAAAAACATCAACCTTTTGTTTTGTACAAAAGGTTTTTTATTAACTGAATATTAATTAACTTTGACTTTTTAATAAAAATACAAAGAGAATGACAGATATTTTTGCCCGGCTCAGACAAAATCCGGGACCATTGGGACAGTTTGCAGATTACGGAGAAGGATATTTTGTTTTTCCGAAATTAGAAGGGAAAATCGGACCGAGAATGATGTTTCAGGGGAAAGAAGTGATTTTCTGGAGTGCCAATGATTATTTGGGACTTTGTAACCACCCCGAAGTTTTAGAAACCGATGCAAAAGCTGCCGCAGAATACGGAATGTTTTATCCGATGGGAGCAAGAGCAATGTCCGGCGAAACAGAACAACACCAGCAATTGGAAAGAGAACTCGCAGAATTTGTGGGAAAAGAAGCCGCTTATCTGCTGAACTTCGGTTATCAGGGAATGGTTTCTACCATTGATGCTTTGGTTTCAAGACACGATGTAATTGTGTATGATTCAGATTCTCACGCATGTATTGTAGATGGCGTTCGTCTGCACATGGGGAAAAGTTTTACTTTCAAACATAATGATATTGCGAGTTTAGAAAAAAACCTTGAAAGAGCCGCAAAAGTCGCGGAAGAAAACGGCGGCGGAATTTTAGTCGTAACCGAAGGAGTTTTCGGAATGAGAGGTTTACAGGGGAAACTAAAAGAAATATGCGCACTGAAATCAAAATACAATTTCCGGCTTTTGGTGGACGATGCACACGGATTCGGAACTCAGGGAAAAACAGGAGCAGGAACCGGCGAAGAACAAGGTTGTCAAGACCAAATTGACGTTTACTTTTCTACGTTTGCAAAATCTATGGCAGGTTTCGGAGCGTTCATTGCAGGTGATAAAGACATTATCAGAATTTTGAAATACAATCTCCGTTCGCAGATATTCGCAAAATCATTAACAATGCCAATGGTAATAGGTGGTTTGAAAAGATTAGAACTTCTGAGAACAAGACCCGAAATCAAAGCCAAACTTTGGGAAAACGTCAATAAACTACAAAGCGGTTTGCTGAATAGAGGATTCAATCTCGGGAATACCAATACCTGTGTAACTCCCGTTATGATGCAAGGAACGCCAGTTGAAGCCACACTCCTATCAAAAGATTTAAGAGAAAATTACGGCATATTTACTTCCGTTGTGGTTTATCCCGTAATTCCGAAAGGAATGATTTTGCTGAGATTAATTCCCACCGCTTCACATACCGATGCAGAAATCAACGAAACATTGGCAGCGTTTGAAGCCATTCACGAAAAATTAGTAAGCGGATTTTACAAAGCCGAAGCAGAAAAATTATTGAAAGAAAAAGGTTTGGAATTTAAAGCAATTTAAAATTTTTCGCACCAAACCATAAAAAACCCCTTTCAGCATTTCAAATTCACTTCGTTGAATTTTCTATTGCTGAAAGGGTTGAAAAATAATGAATGTAAGTTTATTTCGTGATGGCTTCAATCTTTCCGTTTCCGTTTGTTTTGAAGACATTCATTCTGGCAATTTTATCGGGATTCAAAGATTGCAAATCTTTGTTACTTGATTTTTTACCGTTGATATAAATTTCCGTTTTATCAGAATTGCCTTTATTGAAGACATAAACTTTCGCTGAATCAGGATTAAATCTCATTTCATTTCGGAAAAACACGAGATTATTATCCTTGAAAAATTCTTTGTTCAATTCTTTTTGTTTTTGTTGCAATTCACGTTGCTTTTTTTGTAAATCTTTCTGTTTTTCCTGAAGTTCTTTTTGCTTTTTCTCTAATCTTCTCTGCTCTTTCGGAGAAAGTTTTGATTTATTGAAAAAAGAATTATCATTGAAATTGAAGTTATTATCGAATTTGAAATCAAAATTGTATGGATTTGTTTTTCCAAATTTTCTTTCTGCTTCTTTTGCACGTTCTTCCGCTTCTTTCATCTGCTTTTTAAATTCAGGAGCGTTGAACATTTTTTCGGCTTCTCTTGCACGTTCTTCAGCGTCTTTTATCTGTTTCTTAAATTCAGGAGAATTAAACATCTTTTCTGATTCTTTTGCACGTTTTTCTGCTTCTCTGAATTTTGACTGATATTCATCTGATTGGTAATATTTATCGAGTTGTGCATAGAGTTTGTCCATTTCCTTATAATGACTTTCCATTTGCTTAAATTCGGTAGAATTGTAAATATTGTCTATTTGTTTACCCAAATTATTCATATCCGATTCTAATTTTTTGTATTCAGGATTATCGTAATCTTTGTTCTTTGATAATGCTCTAAATTCGTCACTTTTCTTTCTCATTTCATCACTGAGTTTTCTGGCTTCTTTATTTTTGGAAGAAAGAAGCTCTTTCAATGGTTGTATCGCTTCATTTTTCTCACCAATAACTTTTTGCAATTTTCTGAATTCCTTTTCATTAATAGTGTCTTTCTTAACAAACAATTCGGGATTTTTGCGGGAAATTTCCGTTCCGCCAATTCCGAAAGCAATACCGGGCGAAATTGGCGGTGCAGGTGGAATTGCCGGGTTTTCTGTTACAGAAACAGTATTTACTTCGTTAGTCTTTGCGATAGAATTTATTTCAAGTGTTTCTGTTGTAGCATTTTTCGCAACAACTGTATCTTTTTTAATTTCGGAAACGATTCTTGAAATTTCACGGTTGGTTTCTTTAATCTCTTTATTCTTCGCATTTACCAGGTAAATGAAACCGAGAATAAACAGTATCGGCAATGCGGAAATCCGCCGCACATAACTGAATTTTGTTTTTGGTTTTTTTAGCATTGTTAATCTTTTTTTGAGGTTAGAACTCAGGAACGGACTTGTTGCAGGAAGCAGAGCTCCCGGAAAATGATTGGCAAGAAGCATTTCTGCAAACGCTTTAGTATCTGAGTTTTTTACAGCTTTTTTGTCGGCGAGATATTCGTGTATCAAACAGATTTCTTTTTTGATGAGATAGAAAAACGGATTGAACCAGAATATTGATGTTAGCAATTCCGTAAAAATTTTGTCCCAAGAATGTTTCTGCTCAATGTGCACCATTTCGTGTTTCAGGATTTGTTTTCCCAAATCTGAATTGATGAGAATTGAATTTTTCCAGAACAGGTTTCTAAAAAATGAAAACGGAGCGTCCTGAAGATTGGTCAGGTAAAAACTGATTCCCTCCAGATTTTCTTTCGGGAATTTCTTTTTAAGCAGTTGGATTTTGATTAATCCCAAAATCAGTTTTGTCAGAAAAAAGACAGAAACCAATCCAACAACGAAAGCAGCAAGTTTAAAATAAATGAAATCATTGTTTATAGTATTAGTTGAGTTAAAATTTTGTAAACTATTAATTATCATATAAATATCGCTATTTACTTCAAGTGTAAAATAACTTACTTTCAGCAAAGGAAGCAGCAAACTGATAACCAAAACCGAGAGCAGATAAAATCTGTTGTAATGATGAAAAGTCCTGTCTTTAAGAAACAACTTATAGTACAAAAACATTACACCGGAACACAAAATTGTTTTTGCGAAGTATAAAAAAAGTGTTTCCATTATTCTTTATTTTTGAGTTCGTTTAAAAGCATTTCCAAATCTTCTACGCTCATTTCATTTTTTTCAACCAAAAAAGAAACGGCGTTTTTATAAGAATCTTCAAAATAATTCTTTACCAGGCTCTTCATAGATTTTTCACTATATCTCTCTTTGGAAACGAGCGGAAAATATTCGTGCTGTCTTCCGAAAACTTCATAATCCACAAAATCTTTTTCTTTTAAAACTTTCAGAATCGTGGAAACAGTGTTTGTATGTGGTTTCGGTTCGGGAAAAAGTTCCAGAATGTCTTTCAGAAATGCTTTTTTCAGTTCCCAGAGATATTGCATCACCTGTTCTTCGGCTTTTGTCAGTTGAGGAATCTTCATATAACTAATTATTTAGTGATACAAATGTAGAAATTAATTTCAATAATACAACTATTTTTTTAGTGATATTGCAATTTTTTAATTAAACACTTGAAATCCAATGAGAAAAATTTTAATTTAAAAGTTAAAAAATTAATAAAATCGGTTTTTGTTTTTATAAAGGAACTATTCTTGCTGCAATCTTATTAACTTAAAAAATAGATTATGAATACTAAAAGACTTTCCGAAAAATTAGAAAAAGCACTATCAGAACAGATGAATGTTGAAGATTTTCAATCACATATTTATTTGTCTTACGGAATTTGGGCAGCCGATGAAGGTTACGGCGGTATCGCAAATTTTTTGTTCCGACATGCACAGGAAGAACGCAACCATGCCATAAAGTTCATGGAATATATCCTTAACCGGGGCGGAAAACCCCAGATAACCGCTCTTCCTGCGCCAGGAAAAGACCCGAAAAGTTTGGTGGATTGCTTCAATCTTGTTTTTAAACATGAAGTAGATAATACCGAGAAAATTTATAATCTTGTGAATATCGCTTTTGAAGAAAAAGACTGGGCTTCGTGGAATTTCCTACAATGGTTTGTAGAAGAGCAGATAGAAGAAGAAACTTTGGCACTGGATTTAATTGACAAGCTGAAAATTGCTGGCGGCGACAGAGCGACGGACGAATCTTTGTTTAATTTAGATAAAACTTTAGAGAAAGCTCCCGATGAAGCACCTAGTGCAAGAGAAGCTACCGGTGATAATCCGTAAGTTATTAAATGAAAAAAAATGAAAATCTGCACTTTTGCTGCAGATTTTTTTGTTCAGAACAATTCTGTAAAATCATTATCTTTGCACACTATAATTTTTGAGCAAGAGAATTTCAAATCTCAAACCTCAAATTTCAAATCTCTTTTTTATGAAATGTGGAATCGTAGGTTTACCCAACGTAGGTAAATCAACCCTTTTTAACTGTTTGAGCAACGCAAAAGCACAGTCTGCAAATTATCCTTTCTGTACCATAGAACCCAATTTGGGAACGGTTTCTGTTCCCGACCAGCGGCTTTTCGAGTTGGAAAAACTGGTAAATCCCGAAAGAGTTTTACCCGCCGTTGTAGAAATTGTTGACATTGCAGGTTTGGTAAAAGGAGCGAGTAAAGGCGAAGGTTTGGGAAATCAGTTTTTGGCAAATATCCGCGAATGCGAAGCGATTATCCATGTTTTGAGATGTTTTGAAAATGGAAACATTATTCATGTTGAAGGTTCAGTTGACCCAATTCGTGATAAAGAAATTATCGATATTGAATTGCAATTAAAAGATTTAGAAACTATTGGAAAAGCGGTTGAAAAAGCCAAAAAATTCATCAAATCAGGAAAAAAAGAAGATGTGTTGACTTATGAAACATTACAAAATCTTCAGAAATTTGTGGAAGACGGAAAAAACGCAAGAGAATTTCCTATGGATGATTTTGCAAAATCAGTGATTTCTGAAGTTCAATTATTGACGAATAAACCTGTTCTTTACGTTTGCAACGTTGATGAAAACTCCATTAAAAACGGTAACGAATGGATTGCAAAAATCGAAGAAATGGCAAAAAATGAAGGAGCGGAAGTGGTGGTTCTCGCTGCACAAATTGAAGCCGATATTAATGAATTGGAAACTTTCGAGGAAAGACAGATGTTTTTGGAAGAGCTCGGTTTGGAAGAACCGGGTGTAAACAGGCTGATTAGAAAAGCATACGATTTGCTGAAACTTCAAACGTATTTCACCGCCGGAGTAAAAGAAGTCAGAGCGTGGACCATCGGAAAAGGGTGGACTGCTCCGCAAGCAGCAGGAGTGATTCATACCGATTTCGAGAAAGGATTTATCCGTGCAGAAGTGATAAAATATGATGATTTCATCAACTACGGTTCAGAAGCCAAAGTAAAAGAAGCCGGGAAACTTTCCGTAGAAGGAAAAGAATACATTGTAAAAGACGGTGATATAATGCATTTTAGGTTTAATGTGTAATGATGTTATTTACTGCGGAAAAAGCAGGGATTGGGTTTGAGAGTGCTGCTAAAAATAAATTCTGTCATCAACACATCTGAAACACCTGATTGATTTTTGTCTCATTTTAGTGGGTTTTTGACCTGCAAAAATAAAAAAACAACCCGAAAGTTGTTCTTTTATTATTTAGTATTGTCTTGCAATATATTGATAATCAACACTAATTGTTTCTAAAATATCAAATCAACACATCTAAAACACTACCTAATTTTCTACCAACACTTCTGAAGCATTAACCCCTATTTACCTTTTTTATTGTCATCTTTAACAGTACCGTTTTTATTAATTCTCAAATGATATTTTTTAGGAATAATTTCTTTTTTAAATAGTATTTCTTTCTTTTCTTTTTTATTTACAGCAAACTCTGCAAACGCATAAACTGAACCATCTTCATTGTAGAAAATCCAAGGTCCAGTTCTTAAAGTTTTCTTTTTTTGTAACATAATAATATTCCCTTCACCCGCCAAAATGCCCGTTGGGAAATATTCTTCGCAAATATAATAATATGGAAGAGAATCTAACTTCAATGAGCTTTCTATTTTCCCATTATCATAGTATTTGCTAGAATATATCATATTTCCACTCATGTCATATTGATAATCAAACTTTTTTTTATTTGTTATCTTATCATACGAAATAGAACGGATGGGTTGATCTCCTCTATAAGTAATCACAACATTATATTTTTCTGTGGTTTTTGTTTCAGAATGTGTATCTTCTTTTTTACAGGAAATAATACACAAAGAAATAGATAGTACAAAAATTATTGTTTTCATCTCCCTGTTTTTTTCTTTATTTCATTTTGTGCAGCGTCAATTGCCTCTCTAATCGCAGGATTGTTTCTATATTCATATTCATTTCTATCATTTTTTTCTACAGTCATTAATTTTATAGTATCTTTTAACCTAATACCATTTTCTCCAAATGGATATTGTGCATTCCATTCAACATAGATAAGCGTATCATTTGTTTTTCCTTTATCCAAAAAATTTTCTTTAAAAGTAGACACCTTATCTATTGCATCAGAAAAATTTCCTAGTCTTTCCGCCCAAGGTGCAAGATTCTTTGGTGTAGGATTTCCTGAATTTCCATAAATCCCATATAGTATTTCTAATAAGTCCGATCGCTCTACCTTGTCACCAGGTCTTAACCAGATATTATCACTTGTGTCAGGTGTGTTAAACCCTCCAGAAAAATTGTAAAAAGTTTCCCTATTATCAAGACTTATATTACCAAATATATCGTTAAAAAAATCGCTGGCTATTCTATACAAGTCATCCCAAAAATTACCCAAATCGAATTTATTTTCCTCCTCCATATCTGCCCTAAAAGAGGTATCCTGCACTTTCCAGGAAAGATCAATCATTGTTATACCAGTTTCTTCTCTGTTTGTATAATCTATACCTCCGTCATAATCTCTGTCCTCAAATCTTGATGGCTCATAATTGTCCCAAGCTTCTAATCCCTCTATCTCCCGGGAATTTACCACTCTGTTCTCCGAAAAATTATAATGCGATTGGTATGCATATTTTTCAGAAAGTGGGTCAACATTAAAGAATCTTCCCACATCCGGCATATATTGTCGCCATTTGAAACTATAAAATCCGGTTTCCTGTAATTCTTGCTCCTGAAACTTGTAGTTGTAAGGAATTGCTAAAGGGTCATAAGTTGTTGCGAAACCAGTTTTGTTAAGAAAACTCATGCCAAAAGGGTAGAACTCGTTGGTACTCATTATCTTCAGTTCATCATTTTCCTTTACATAACTTATCCTTATATTTCCTACCTGGTCTTTGTACTGGTATATATACCGCAAATTTTCATAATCATAATATCCCTCCGCTGTCGGGAAAAATGATAGTATTACTGCATTGGGATCTATTGGTTCACCGGGACCGCCAATTACTGCTCTGTCAAATAGTGGTGAAAATGTTTCCGGCTGTCCTGCTGTTGCTGCCAATTCAGTGGCTTCGTCTTGTTCTTCTAATGCTCTGCGTATCGGGTCTATGTTGAGTGTAGAATACTGAAAACCGCCTAAATATTCTGTATTGATAGTCTTTGTTCCCGAAGCATTGACCAAAGTGTATTTCTTTTTAATCTTAACACCATCTGCTCTGTAAAAATAGTTGATGGTATTGGTGTTTTGATTGATCTGAGTTGGTAAGTTCAGGAAATTATAGGTAATTGCAGAAATCCCTTTATCGGGCATTGTGGTCATATTTCCGTTTTGGTCATATTCTATCAAACCGTTTCCTCCTTCATAGCCGCTCATATTCCCGGAAAGGTCATCAATATTCGTAACCCTGTTTCCGGTGTAGGTATACGTAAGATTATCAATAAGAATAGGAGTATAAGAAAAGTTTTGCTTTGTATTTCTTTTCAATGTTTTTATGTTTCCATTCAAATCATAAGTAACCAATTCATCATTGATGCGGCTTTCCGGCGTTGTGCTTTCCGGGTCTTGGTAAATCCCAGCAAGAAGTCGGTTCAGTTTATCATATTGATAACCGTATCTTTTTTGGGCACTGCCATTATTCCACCAATCTATTTCGGCAATATTGCCGTTGTATTTCGGTGGTGATAATGATGGTTTTTCGGGATTGTTGTATTTTATTCTGTAATTAAAGAGTTTTCCTGTTTGTGGTTCATCGCTTTCGTCAAGATTAATCCCTGTCAACCAACCTCTTATATTGTAGCGGTAATCTACTTGCTGTATATTGTTGCCTACTTTTTTCTCTACGAGTTTCTCTCTGTCGTTATACGTATATTCCGCAAGGATTTCTTTCGGAGATTTTCCCATAACTTCGTGTTCGTGCTTTATTAATCTTTTGCGGTCATCGTAGGTAAAGTTTTCTTCAATGGTAACATCAGGCTGTGCAGTATATGATCTGCTGTGATAGGTAATGGTTTTTTCGGGTATTCCTACAAAATCAAGCAGAGTTTCGGTTTTGGTATATCCGTCGAGATGGTTGATAGTATGGCTTCCGACAGGTCTTGCTTTGGTATCGTACCAGACATAGGTTTTTGTCCACGCATTGTTATCGATATTCTTTACAAAAGAAGCAGTCGGGAGACTTTTGGTGCTGATAATGGAATTCTGGGCATTGTGCTGCAGAATTTCCTGATTGAGAATCGGATTTGTAACTACAGGGCTTCCCGGAGGATAGGTATCGTAGTAATTAACGGTAAGTATTGAGGTAAAACTGTTCGGATAATTATTGGCAGGAAGATTATCATAATAAACCAGTAATCCGGGTGCTGTAAATCCCGAAGAGGAGGTTCTTGCTACATTGTTGTTTCCTTTTCCGTTGAGAATGGTCTGGATACTGCTCCGAGAACCTGAATTTGAGGTAATTCCGGTATAAGCCACTCTACTGTATTTATCATACTTTGTAAATAACCATTGCTCCTGTTTCTTCAAATTAGCGTCCTGCGACATCACCAAACGATCCTGATTGTCATAAACCATCAATTCCCAATGCCAGATTCCCGTATCGGAATCCAATCCTTTACCGGGAAGTTTTTTTTCTGCCAATCTTCCTTTTTCGTCATAACGGTACTGGTAGCAAAGTTCATCCATATCCTCCTGCTCTAATACAGATTTTTCTGCTGCTAACGGTGGAATAATATAAGCCAACTGATTATATTTGTTGTAAACGTAATAGGTATCTATATTTTGCGGCAGATTGTTTATATCCGAATTTATTTTCCTTACCAAAACGGTTTGTCCCTTTTTGTTTTTGAAAAGATGGGTTTCGTTGTTATCTTCATCTTTTATGATTGTTTTGTACAACTGAAATTCAGGATAGGAGGAAACCGTAAAGGTGGTATATACAATATTTTCTGACCAGGAGGTGCTGGTTATATATTGTTTTATTGCTCCGTCTTTCACAATAGTATTAGTATCATAATCGTATTTTACGGTATTGGTATCTTTTATCCAGTCATTTCCCGGAGATGCCGACTGTTTTATTCTGTTGAGTCGGGAATCTTCCAATACCGATTCCGAATAGGCATTCAAAACTCCGTAATGGGAATTGACATCTGCTCCTTCAACAGGATGAATAGCCCCACTTAATGAATTTACGGGAAGGGGAAGATAACTTCTTACCTGTCTTCCAAAATCATCATATTCTATAGGAACAACCAAGTCCTTTCCCGAAACGGCAGCTTTTACATCAATAACCTGCTTTGGTCTTCCCAGACCATCAAGATATTTTATGGTTTCTGTTTTCTTGCTCTTGTCTTCGGTAAGATAAGTGGTGGAAAGGATATAGTTTTCTGTAGGACTGGGTACAGTCTGTGCAAAACCATTGTATGCGGCAAACAACAAACTATATATGTAAAGTAATTTTTTCATTATTTGCATTTTTATGGTTTATAATGGTATTCGTTTTCCTGAATTGTTCTGTAAATGAAGTTTCCGTTTTCGTCTTTTTCCATTCTCTTAACTTCTTTCAACTTTTTGGTTACTTCTTCGTAGATATAAACCTCCCTCATTCCAGACGGTGGTGTTACAGAGGTTATTCCTACTAATGGATCATAAGTGTAGGTTGTAATCTGATAATCAGCAAGAGCAGGAGTCTTTCTAAAAGTGTCCAATTCATTAATCAGATTATTTTCTGAGATTTCATCTATATCAAGATCAGATTTAAGGTATATATCAGATGATGTATAGGAAGTATTTGAATCAGAAAGTCCTATTGCAGACATCACCTGCTGATATTTTGCACCTTCTATCTTTGCAATAGGATATAATTGCTTATAACCATAAATATAGGTCGTAGAAACTCCGTCTTTTGTGGATTGAAGTAAATTTCCTTTGTCATCATAACGGTCGAATGTTACTCCTATTTCATAAAAATCATTTTGATCTACCGCAGCCAATATTTTTACAGGCATAATCATATTGCTGGTGTTGGCATTTTTTACAAATTCTATTTTTGATTGGAAGATTATGTTCTGCGTATTGATATTCGACAGGTTTTGAGGATTAAATTCTCCGGAATAACTTTGGACTAATACAGGACTGTTATCTTTATATATATCTAATAAGTCTCTCATGTACGGCTCATTTGGCAAATTACCGGGATAGAAATATTTATTTACCTCAAATACAGGATATGTTTCTCCATTCTTTATTTTATGTGCCAATCCTAATAAATTTTGGTTGATGTCATAATACATATAACTTTCATTTTCAATACTTCCTGATGGAAGATAGTTGGTGGTCTTTGTATATACAAGATTATTATAGATGGTGTTATAGGATTTTTTATGTTGCATCAACTCATATATATGCCATGAGTTGGGATCAGAATAAATAGACGAACCTGTATAACTGTTTTTATTAGGCAAATTTTCTTCTTCAAGACCTTCGTATCCTTTGTATATATTTTCTTTTTTTATTTGTAAAACTCCATTCTTATCATAATAATATAAATATTTTAGTTTTCCTCTCTTATAACTATTATCAATATAGATATTATTACCATAAGAGCTATTTTTAATTAAAAATTCTCCGATGGGATGTAATGGAAATTGTGTTATGTCTTTATAAGGAATGTGAGATCTGGTCTGCACATTAGAATCTTCCTCATTTTTAAATTCATAGATAGTTTTTATTCCATTCTCATTTTCTTCTACTTTTGAATATCCTATAAAAAAATTATTTACAACATCATAATTTATTTTTGCGTTACTGAAGATATGAAAATATTTTTTTAGTCCATAACCAGTATAAATATCTAAATTTGGATTAAGATCGGTGACAGGAAAAAGAATAGATGTTGGATATCCTACTTGAGGCATATTGAATAAATAACCGCTTGTTGTATTTACATCTTTATCATAATTATAATTGAAGGTTCTTTGTGAGCCACTTTCCTGTTCCTGGATAATTTGCTGTTTTAGTCTCACTCCACCCCCTTTCAGATTATTTCCCCAAAGATTAAAAGTATTACTTTCCAATATATATGTATTACTTCCTCCGGTAGGGAATGTTACTTTTTTTAACGACCATATTTTTGAATATTCATTTGGTTCTTTATTAATAGTTCCATCCAATAAGTAATGATTGGTATTTAATGCTAAATTAAATGGCAAAATACTATACTCTGCTTTATTTGGATAATAATAGTATTGAGGAGCTTGATTAGTTGATGGTTCATAACTCGTATCAATAGCATTATTAAATCCAAAAATATCCTGAAGAGTTGAACCTATATTAGGAAGATTAAGTTCTTCATAATAATCAAATTGATATTTGTTTTGACCTTTTTCTCTTACGGAAAGTAATTTTAATCTCCTACTAAATTCATTGTTTTGGAGATTGGAGGTAAAATAATCATAATCAAGTTCAAATTCTTTAATAATACTACCATTAGTATCTTTAACAACAATACCTGTCAAAGCTTTACCGTTGCTTAAGTCCTGTCTGTTTAAATCATAGTTAAATTCTATGGTACCTCCTCGGAATGTTATTTTTTTAATTCTTTGGACTTTTAATAAACGATTAAAATATTTACCATAATTGCTATCACCAGGATTGCTTCTAAAAAAAATATTATTTTCAGGAATTGCAACAGTTGCATATGGAAGAAATGCTTCATATTTATAGTAGGGATGGTTGGTGAAAATATCATTTATGTAATCCGAGGTTTCAGACGAATATGTTTCATATATAAAATCAATATCTTCATCATTATTTAAATTTGAAATCTTGGAAACATTCCAAGTACTCACACGAGGATAAGTTCCATCTATACTGCCAAATTGATTAGCATAGGTTTCGTATAAATCAAAATATGTAAAACTGTGGGAGATATCTGGATCTTGAAAAGAGTAATGAATGCCATCTTTGGTAATTAAGGTAAACTGAGAATAATCTGAAATATCAATATCATTATTAACCCAGTTTCCATTCATATCTTTTATATAATCATAATTTTTGGTTTCTATGACCCAATTAAAAAATGTATTCTTTTGATTTAATTCTACAACTTCATTTTTATTTTTGAAGTAAAAACTACTGCTATTAGTGGGAGAGACAAATTTGAATAAATCAGGATAAAAATCAACACTTATATCTAAAGGATCAATAATTAAATTGCCTCTCAATTGATGATCAAAAAAACCAAATTTCTTTTTATTTAAATCTTTTCTCGTATCTATAATGGTTTCCAAATCAGCATCTCCAATAATTGTCCTGTTAATAAAACAAGATGATAAACTCCATCCTAATCCCACATCAGATGCCATGGTGTTCACCTGTACTCCTCCATGCGAGTAATTGAGTGATATAGGATATTTTATTCCTCCTGCATTGATTTCATAAATTGGTATTGAAAAACTGCTTCTTCCATTATAATAATTCACTGGCGATTCCTGAAATCTCATAAATCCGGCTGCGTTGGGTGAGGCGGTATTGCTAATGCCAATTGAATTTTCGGTGCTGGGATCTGCCTGACCAAAGACAAAGCACATCAAGAAAAATATCCCAAATATTAATAATTTCTTCATATTCTATTTCTTAATAATTTTAGTATTCACATTCTTCTTCTCTGTCTTTGCAGTAACAATATACACTCCCTGAGGTAAGCCGGAAACAGGTAACTTTGTTACCTTGTTTTTGGTTTTTATCGTTTTGAACTGTCTTCCGCTCATATCATACAAAGCAATCTCTGTTTCTCCCTCAAAATCAAAACCTATCTCCACATAACAGTAATCTTCCACAGGATTAGGGTAAATCAAGAGTTCATTCTTTTCTATCAAATCATCCAAATCCTTATCTCCGAGTTTTAAGATTTTCCAGTTTTCCTGTCCTAATTCCTCTGCACTCGTTCCCGCCAAAACATAAGAACCGTCTCTGCCCAGTTTTGCATCTACCAACCGCTCCTGCTTCTGTCTGGATTTACCTTTGATGTGTTTACGCCAAACTTCATCTCCCTTATTATCTATATACAGCATCCAAAAAGTTTCGTCATCTTTCTGTATTCTCTCCTCCGACTGAGTATAACCGCCGATAAGAAATCCTTTGGTCTTGTTTCCACCCACATCATTTATTGTATTCTGGCTCATCAGAATATCTCTGTTACCAAAACTGTACGACTTCTGCCAAAGTTCGTCTCCGTTTTCATTCAATGCTATAAACCATAAATCGGTTCCCTCTTTTACGGCAGTCTGCTTGTTTCCCGAACCTGAAGAACGGCTCTCTCCACCTATCAGAAAACCGTCCTCGAAAAGTGACAATATTTTTATTCGATCATCTTCTTTTCCTCCGAAACTCTTTTCCCATTGGAGTTGTCCTTTCTTGTTCAGTTTCACAATCCAGTAATCTCCCTCTCCAAAGTTTTCGCTCTTTTTTTCGATACGGATTAAAGGTGCTTCACTTTTCTGAACAAGAGATGAAGATGGTACAGAATTGGTGAACCGGTTTCCTGCTCTCGAATAAATTCCCAGAAGAACTCCGCCGTCTTTTGTGGGAATCATCGTTTCCACTTCTTCCTGCCCTGATCCTCCCAATATAGTCTGTGATATGACTTTTCCTGTTTTATCTAATTTGATGACCAAAGCATCTTTTCCTCCAAAACCTTCTTTGGAAAAACCAATATCTCCTGCAACCACATAACCCATGTCATAAGTCTGAACTGCCGATTTGGCTTCTTCATTTTTATTGGTTCCTATGGTTTTCTGCCATTCTTCTTCACCGTTTTCATTAATCTTAATCAGCCATAAATCGGATCCTCCGAAAGATTTTTCTTTTTTATCTCCTCCCATTGAAGAATATGATGTTCCTGCTAATAAAAATCCTCCTTCGTGGGTTGATGTTACTACTCCCAGATAATCGTGGCGGCTCCCTCCGAAATATTTTTCCCAGACTTTCTCTCCCTGCTGATTAAGTTTTAAAATATGATAATCGTAACCTTTATTCGCAGAGGATTGTCCTCCCATTGAAGGATTCTGATTTTTTTGAATGGAACTTCCCGAAACAAGATACTGTCCATCAATGGTGGTTACTAATCCTGACAAAAAATCCTGTGTAGAGGACAAAATATCTTTTTGCCAACTGACTTTTTGTGAGTAGGAATAACTAAGAACAAGCATTCCTACGCAGAAGTAGAGTTTTTTCATACTGTGGTTTGTTTGCTTCTAAAATTAACATTATTTTTGAGATATTATGAAAAAATTAAAGAAATTTTTCTTCATTTGCTTGAAAATGCAGATTTATACATATAAAGATGAGATTGACTTCGTCGAACCACTTCCCGTTAGGTTTCCTCCTTCGTAGGAATGACAGACTGCTTTTTCGCTGTTGTAATAATATGTGTTTTCCAGCATTTTGAATATATCATTGCAAAATGAAGTAATCCGTTCTGTAGGAACGCTATCTTTATATAGTTCCCCCAAATTATTTTTCCACAAAATTTCAGAGATTAATTTTCTTTGGCTATTTTTGTTGATTACTGAATTTTATAAAAGAGCAGCAAAAATAAATGAACGAAGACAATACGGTCAATTATTCCGAAGACAACATCAAAACGCTGGAACCACGAGAACATGTGCGTTTAAGACCAGGAATGTACATCGGAAAATTAGGAGACGGTTCATCAAGTGATGACGGAATTTATATACTGTTAAAAGAAGTTATTGATAATTCGATTGATGAATTCCGTATGAAGTACGGAAAAAAAATCGAAGTGAAAATTACCGACGGAAAAGTTTTGGTGAGAGATTACGGACGAGGAATCCCGCTCGGAAAAATTGTAGATGTAGTTTCCATAATGAATACCGGTGGAAAATATGACGATGGTGCTTTCAAAAAATCCATCGGTTTAAACGGAGTTGGTACAAAAGCAGTAAACTTTCTGTCGAAATATTTTCAGGTAAAATCTGTGCGGGACGGTAAATTAAGACGGGCAGAATTTGAAGACGGAAAATTGGTTAAATTATACGATGAAACCGAAACCAGCGAAAGAAACGGTACCGAAATTATTTTTATTCCCGACGAAACTATTTTCCTCAACTATAAATTCAGAACAGAATATGTATCGCGAATGCTGCGAAATTATTCTTACCTTAATTTAGGATTGAAAATTTATTTCAATGGTGAAGTTTACGAATCGCAAAACGGTTTGAAAGATTTGCTGGAAGAAGAAATTGAAGGAGAAATTGTCTATCCGATTATTCATATCAAAGATGATGATATGGAAGTGGCAATTACCCATTCTGATAAATCCCAATCTGAAACTTATTTTTCCTTTGTTAATGGACAATACACTTCACAAGGAGGTACTCATCTTAATGCATTCAGAGAAGCATATGTAAAAACAATCCGGGAATTTTATGGTAAAAATTTTGAAGCAGCAGATGTGAGAAAAGCCATTATTGGTGCAATTTATATCAATGTAGGAAATCCTGTTTTTGAGTCTCAAACCAAAACCAAACTCGGTTCTACTACAATGGGACAAGACAAAAAGGGAAATGAGTTAGAAACCATCAAAACCTTTGTCATTAATTTTCTTAAAAGCAAGCTCGATAATTTCCTGCACCAAAATCCGGAAATTGCAGAAGCCATTCAAAAGAAAATCATTATTTCCGAGCGTGAAAGAAAAGAACTTTCCGGAATACAGAAATTGGCAAGAGAAAGAGCTAAAAAAGTTTCGCTTCACAACAAAAAACTCCGCGATTGTAGACAGCATTATAACGACCAAAAAGCACTGAGAAAAGGAGAAACTCAGATTTTCATTACTGAGGGAGATTCTGCTTCTGGCTCAATTACCAAATCTCGCGATGTGGAAACTCAAGCCGTTTTTTCGCTGAAAGGAAAACCGCTGAATTGCTATGGATTAACAAAAAGAGTGGTTTATGAAAACGAAGAATTTAATCTACTTCAAGCGGCTTTGAATATCGAAGATTCTTTGGAAGATTTACGTTACAATCACGTCATCATCGCAACTGATGCCGATGTCGACGGAATGCACATTCGTCTTTTGATGATTACTTTTTTCCTGCAATTTTTCCCTGATTTGATAAAAAACGGACATTTGTATATTTTGCAAACCCCACTTTTCAGAGTGAGAAACAAAAAGGAAACAAGGTATTGCTACACGGAGCAGGAAAGAATAAAAGCACTGGAAGAACTCGGTAGAAATCCAGAAATTACAAGATTTAAAGGATTAGGCGAAATTTCACCCGATGAGTTTAAGCATTTTATTGGGAAAGACATCAGATTAGAACCCGTTGTTTTGGGAAAAGATCAAACTATTGAGCAGCTGCTGGAATTTTATATGGGAAAAAATACTCCCGACAGACAAGTTTTTATCCTCGAAAATCTGGTTGTAGAAGAAACGAATATCGACAAAAAAGAAATATTAATAGAGAATTAGGCTTTAGGAATTAGGGATTTGAAACTAATACCTGAAATATAAAAACACTCAAAGATGAGATTAAATAACAGAAGCAAAACAGGTTTCTATAATTTTCAGGCAACATTTCTAATGGTAATGTTGTTTCTCGGGATTATAGTATTTTTACTGGAACGTTACAAATTTGATGTTTTCGGAGAAGTAGCTAGTTTATTTTTCATTATCATTCCGGTGATTTTACTGATTATTTTCTACTTGAGAGGAAGGCAGATTTTTGAATATGACAGCGATGGAGAAGCTCTGAATTTCAGAAACAGAAATGTCTTTCCTTTGTTGGATAAACCTTTGACAGATGAGTTTCCGAAATATAAATTATTGAAATACGAAATCGTAAATGCGTTTATTTTCAAGAGATTGTATATTACCATTACGAGTAAAAAATCGCATTCTGTTATTTTAAAATATGACATTTCGTATTTAACCAGAAAAGAAACTAAAGATTTGAAATTTTCGCTAAGCAAAATTATCAGAAGCAATAAGGAACAACAGAGAGAGATTAATAATTAATGGAAGAACAGGAAAATCACCACGAAGAATCGCTGAAAAAAATTTCCGGTCTGTACAAAGACTGGTTTTTGGATTATGCATCTTATGTAATTCTCGACCGTGCAATTCCGTCCATATATGACGGATTAAAGCCGGTTCAGCGCAGAATTATGCATTCAATGCGTGAGTTGGAAGACGGCCGATATAACAAAGTTGCAAACATCGTAGGAAATACGATGAAATATCATCCGCACGGAGATGCTTCCATTACCGATGCAATGGTGCAAATCGGG
Source organism: uncultured Kaistella sp. (assembly GCA_964532055.1). GTDB lineage: Bacteria > Bacteroidota > Bacteroidia > Flavobacteriales > Weeksellaceae > Kaistella. The sequence continues at coordinate 22,874 of CAZHFE010000002.1, forward strand.
CAGAAAGAACTGCTCATCGATACGCAGGGAAACTGGGGAAATATCTATACCGGAGATTCCGCTGCAGCAGCAAGATACATCGAAGCAAGATTAACTCCTTTTGCTTTGGAAGTGGTCTTTAATCCGAAAACTACCGATTGGACAAAATCTTATGACGGCAGAAACAACGAACCAATAGACTTGCCGGTGAAATTTCCGCTGCTTCTTACTCAAGGTGTGGAAGGAATTGGTGTCGGACTTTCCACAAAAATTCTTCCGCACAATTTTAACGAACTCATCAATGCTTCCGTTGCTCACTTAAAAGGCAAAAAGTTTGAGCTCTTCCCCGATTTTTTAACTGGCGGAATGCTCGATGTTTCCGCATACAATGACGGCGAAAGAGGCGGAAAAGTGAGGACAAGAGCAAGAATCATTCAGAAAGATAAAAACACACTCTGCATTACCGAACTTCCTTTCGGGAAAAATACCGGAGATTTAATTGATTCTGTGATTAAAGCCAACGAAAAAGGAAAGATTAAAATTAAGAAAATCGAAGACAATACTTCAGACGAAGTAGAAATCAACATTCATCTCAATAATGATGTTTCGCCCGACAAAACCATTGATGCACTGTATGCTTTTACCGATTGCGAAATTTCTATCTCACCGAATGCTTGTGTAATTGTAGGCGACAAACCGATGTTTCTTACCGTTTCGGAAATTTTGAAAAGAAATACCGACAATACCGTTGCTCTGCTCAAAAAAGAATTGGAAATTGAACTCCACGAATTGCAAGAAAACTGGCATTTTTCTTCATTGGAAAGAATCTTTATCGAAAACAGAATTTACCACGACATCGAAGAAGTAAAATCCTGGGAAGAAGTAATTGCAACGATTGACAAAGGTTTGAAACCTCACACGAAACATCTTTTGAGAGCTGTAACAGAAGAAGATATTCTAAAACTCACCGAAATCAGAATTAAGAGAATTTCCCGTTTCGATTTAGATAAATTCAAAGAAAATATTCTCGCTCTCGAAGGGAAAATAGAGCAGGTAAAACATCACCTCGAAAATCTTATTGTTTATGCAATAGATTATTACCTCAACATTCAAAAAAAATACGGAAAAGGAAAAGAACGCAGAACGGAGCTCCGAGTTTTTGATACAATTGATGCGACGAAAGTAGCTGTTGCCAACGAAAAATTTTATGTAAACCGAGAAGAAGGTTTTATAGGAACTTCTCTGAAACGCGACGAATATTTGTTCGATTGTTCAGATATTGATGACATCATCACTTTCCAAAAAGATGGCACTATGAAAGTGGTAAAAGTGGAATCTAAAACCTTTATCGGAAAAAATATCGAACACGTTGCAGTATGGAAAAAGAACGATAAACGCACGGTTTATAATATGATTTACCGCGAAGGAAAAGAAGGACCGTACTATATGAAACGCTTTTCCGTAACGGGAGTTACCAGAAATACCGATTATAAATTGGCATCTGACAAAAAAGGTTCTGAAATGCTTTATTTCTCTGCAAATCCGAATGGTGAAGCAGAATTGGTAACCGTTCTTTTAAAACCAAATGCAAGAATCAGAAAAAACAAAATTGATATTGATTTTTCTGAATTGGCGATAAAAGGAAGAGATTCTAAAGGAAATCAGGTAACGAAATATGCCGTAAAAAAAATCGATTTAAAAGAAGAAGGACATTCTACTTTAGCCCCGAGAAAAATCTGGTTTGATGATACGGTACGAAGATTAAATGCAGATGCAAGAGGAACTTTGCTCGGAAGTTTTAAAGGAGATGATAAAATTCTCACCATTAATATACAAGGAGAAGTAAAATTAGTTTCTTTCGATTTGAGCAACCGTTTTGATGATGAATATTTAATCCTCGAAAAATGGAATCCGGAGCAACCGATTACCTGCATTTATTTTGACGGAGAAAAAGGAATTTATTTCATTAAGAGATTTTTGCTTGAAAATACAGCGAATGTCCAAAACTTTATGCCATCTGAAAATCCGAAATCTTTTATCGAAAATGTAATCGTTTCCGATAATTCTACCGCAGAAATTATTTTTGCCAAAGATAAAGGAAAAGAAAAAGAACCCGAAAGCATCAATATTGATGAATTTATTGCTGTAAAAGGAATTAAGGCCATCGGAAATCAGTTTGTCAAAGACAAAGTAAAATCTATTAATATCATCATTCCTGAACCGATTGAAGAAGAACCGGAAGAACCAGAAATCATCATCGAGGAAAATAATAATGAAGAAAATTTTGAAGAGGGCGGAACTATCGGAGAATTGTTCAGTTTTGATGAGTAGCTCACAAAAAACATTTCAGATTTTTGAAACTCTGGAAAGGTTTTGTTCTAAAAAAGAGATTGCAATTTTAATGGATGGAAAGTCTGTCAAAAATCAATATTTACTCCCATTACCTGCGTTCCGTAAAAATTAGAAGCCGAAATATTGATTTTATATTTTTTCTCCCGAAACGCTGTATCTCCGCTCACTTTTTTCACTCTCGCATTTTTCGAAATATTTTTCCCGATGAGATAGCCGAGAAGTATTGCAATAGGATAATCTGATGCCCAGTGAACACCACTCTGTACCATTTCAAAACACATCAAACCCATTAAAGAATAACCGAGCGGTTTTATCCATTTTTTGTCGGGATAGTTTTCTGAAAGAATTGTCCACGCTGCAATTCCGGTGGTTAAATGTCCGGAAGGCATTGCATCGTAACTTGAAGTATTTTTTTGATACGCCGAAAAAGAAGGCATAAATGTCCAATAACTGTGTTCACGTCCTGCTTCTGTAGTCATAAACGGACTTTCTCTTCCGGTAATTCTTTTAATTGGCTGAGAAAAAAGCCCGGAAACCAAAATACTTTGCAGAAGCTGTGCAGAAGTGCTTATCGCGCGGTAATCATTGGTAATCAACCCATAAGTTGCCAAACCTGTCCCGATAAGAATAAAAGTCGTTCCGTTTCCCATTAAATAAATAAAAGAACCCACATCTCCCGGAATAAACGATAAAGGACCGAAATTGTGATACGTATGATCTTTGCTGAAACCAACTTGTTCACCGATTTTGCGACCTTCTCTCAACAACATCGGGTCTAAAGGAAGCAAAACAATGGTAGAACCCAATGCAGCAAGTGAATATGGATAAACATCTCGCGATACCACATCTTTTGCAGTCCCTATGAAGTTTTTGGGAATTTTGCGGTAAATATCAGAGATTCTAGGTTTTTCATAAACCAAAGTAACCTCATCGGAAATTCTATATTCCTGAGTTTTTATCTGTACAGAATCCGTTTTCTGAGCGCATAAATACGCAGAACACAGCACAGCAAACAATGGAAATCTTTTTTTCATTTTTAGTAAATACTTCCTTTAAATGCGTCTTGATCGCTTTTCGGTTTATTCCATTGGTATTGATGAGTCCAGTAAGCGATTTTCATGGATAAAATTCCTAAACCTGCCCCGAAAAGCACATCAGAAAGATAGTGTTTGTTATTGGCAATCCTCATCAATCCTACTCCACTTGCAACTCCGTAAGCAGCATAAGGAACCCATTTGTGATTTTCGCCGTATTCTATGGCAAGAATGGTTGCACCTGCAAAAGTATTGGCTGTATGACCGGAAGGAAACGAAAGCGAAGTTCCGTCGGGACGAGCTTTATTCATCGAGAATTTCAGAATATACAAAACACCCAGATTGATTGCCTGTCCTTTTGCAAGGATTACGGTTCTGTTAATCCAGTCGGTTTTGGGTTTCATTCCCAACCATTCAAAACCGTAGAGTGCGACAAACGGTGCAAACTGGACATAATCATCAATTTTATTATGAAAATCGGGAATATTTTTATTGCGCATTTTGGCAACCTGATTTTTAAGGGAATTTTTCTGGTTACCGTCAACCAAAACTCCTGCAACCATTAATCCTGCGGGAACATAGAGTTTGTTGTACTGAAAATCAAAACGGGTATTTTCTGTAAGTAAACTGTCTTTTTTCTGCGCATGGAAAACTATGGCATAAAACAGCAAAAACACGGAAATCCATTTTTTCATGAAATTAATTTTGGCAAATCTACTTAAAATTAACTTTAAACCGAAAAACTCAGTCTAAAAACAGATAAGATTGCTGTATTTACTGATTGAACTCAGTGGAGAATATCAACTAAACTTTTCTCAAAAAATTTGTCGATGTCAAAATAATTTGTACATTTATTTCTGAAAATTTTATCATTGATGCAGAAAAAATCTAAATCACAGAAAAAATTCAAAATTCGTGTAAAAATAGCTCCGAAAAGAAACCAAAAAAAGCATTGATTTTCATGGAAGATTCCTTTCCCTGAAAGTCATTTTTTTTAGAGCATTTTTTATCGACATTACACTCTCAGAAACTTTAATCAAAAGTTAAGGTAACAGGTTTACTCTCCTGTTTGTTGGGTATTCATCAAAAATTCTATATTCCTTTTCAGTCCCGAAAATTTTGTACGTTTCACAGGTGATTTTTTGAATATTTCCGAAAACAACTCCTGCGAAAGTTCTTTCCATTCTTCTTTTTTTAAATTTTTCAGAACTGCATTTGGTCTGAATTTTTCTTGCAAAGCAGGTACAGAAAACCTGTTCCACGGACAAACGTCTTGACAAATATCGCAACCGAAAATCCAGTCTTTCATATTGTTTCTGAAACTTTCGGGGATTTCATTTTTCAATTCTATCGTTGCGTAGGAAATGCATTTGCTTCCGTCAATAATTCTGTCAGAAACAATTGCTTCTGTCGGACAAGCGTCGATACATTTCGTGCAGGTTCCGCAATGGTCGGTAGTTGCAAAATCCTGCGCCAAATCTAAATCACAGATAATTTCTGCAAGAAAATAAAATGAGCCGCTTTGTTTGGTAATGAGATTTGCATTTTTCCCAACCCAACCGATTCCTGATTTTCTTGCCCAACTTCGTTCTAAAACTGGCGCAGAATCTACAAAAACCCTGCAATGAAAATCGCCGATTTCCTCTTTTAATTCGGCAACCATTTCCGCTAAAATTTCTTTAATAATTTCGTGGTAATCTTGTCCGTACGCATATTTTGAGACTTTGAAATTATCTAAATCCGAGATTTTTTCATCCGGAAAATAGTTATACGAAAGAGAAATTACATATTTAGAACCTTCTACCAAAAGTGTAGGATTGAGGCGTTTGTCAAAATAATTTTCCATATAAGACATTTCGCCATGAAAATTATTTTTTAGCCATTTTTCAAGAGGTTTCGCGTCTTCTTCCAAAAATCCCGCTATGGAAATTCCACAGTTTTGAAAACCAAATTTTTTAGCTTTGGTTTTGATGAGCTGCGAATATTTTTCGGCGGTTGAATTCATTTTCGATATTGCAAAACTAAGATTATTTCGTAAATTTGTTCAATGAGTTTTTTATCACTCCAAAAATTTAATTCAATAAATATATATAATGACTTTAGACGAAATTTTAAAAACAGGAAATTATCATTTAATTGATGTTCGCGAACCGATAGAACTGGAAATGGACGGAGAAATTGACGGTGCAGAAAATATTCCTTTAGGCGAAATTGAAGACCGAAAAGAAGAAATTCTCTCTATCGAAAAATCAGTAATTATTTTTTGCCGAAGCGGAAACCGAAGCGGAAAAGCGTTGGGATTTCTGAATAGCCAAGGAATGAAAAACGGTTTCAACGGTGGTGGTTATGCAGAACTGAATGAAAAATTAGAATCGCTGTAAAACCCGCATCATAAAAATAAATCAAAACTTTTCCGGATATTATCGGGAAGGTTTTTTTTATTTTTTGACCGTGTTCTGAAAACAATTATTATCTTTGGTTAATAACATTCAAAAAAATGAAAACCATTCCTCAATTCAAACTTTATCTGCCCGGAATTGCATCAGACAAGAATAACAATTGCCCACTAATTGCAGCAGATATTCGGCAAGACACAACTTATGTTGGTCTTTTTGATTCTGATAATGAGAAAGTTATATGCCGAAAAGAAAGTGCGTTTGTAACAAAAGATTTCGGGTCATTTTCAGAAATTATCAACACCTTTATTTCAGAAAATAATCTGCAAAATTGCTGCAAAATTACTGCGGCTGTTCCCGGTCCTGTTATCGGCGGAAAAAGTGCACCGCAACGTTTACCCTGGAAATTAGATGCTGAAGAAATTAAACAAACCACCAAAGCCGAGCAAGTATTTTTAATTAATGATTTAGAAGCATCTGCTTACGGATTGGGAAATGTAGAGGAAAAAAATATCGTTTCAGTTTATGAATCTGCAAATAAAAGTACGGGGAATGTCGCTATTTTAGCTCCCGGAACAGGTTTAGGTGAAGCCGGACTTTTTTGGGATGGCTCTTCTTTACGACCGTTTGCAACAGAAGGTGGTCATTGTGAATTTTCACCAAGAACAGCAGACGAAGTAGATTTTTATCAATTCATGAATAAAATTTACGGAATTGTGAGTTGGGAATCTGTGCTTTCAACTTCCGGATTGTTTAATATTTATAGATTCATTCGCGACATTAGAAGGCAAAAACAACCCGATTGGTTAACTGCCGAAATTGAAGCAGGAAACTTTACCCAAGCAATGATTAATGGTGCAAGAGATAATAAAGACAGAATTTGTACCATGACTATTGATACTTTTATGACTTTTCTTGCCCGAGAAGCCAACAGTTTGGTGCTGAAACTGAAAGCAACCGGCGGTTTGATTTTAAGCGGCGAAATTCCCGTTTTATTAGAAGGATTTTTGAACCGTGAAAAATTTTACAAAAATTTCATCGTCAGTGATAAAATGGAATCGCTTCTGAAAGACATTCCGATTTATTTGGTAAAAGACGACAAAACCATCATCAACGGAGCAGCATTGTATGCAGCATTTTATGAAGCATAGATCTAATTCTCTTTGTATAAAAAATAAAACCGCAGAAATTCTGCGGTTTTTTGGTTTCAGTATTTTTGAAAACTTCTTATTTTTGTAAAAATTCTGATTTATGCTGATTATCGAATCCCCCTCCAACAACGCTTTTTTCAATATTGCTTCCGAAGAGTATCTTCTTAATAAATTTCCCAAAGAAGATATTTTTTTGCTTTATGTAAATGCACCGTCTATTATTGTAGGGAAATTTCAGAATACTTTAGCCGAAATCAATCTGGATTATGTGCGGGAAAACAACATAAAAGTAGTGCGCAGAATGTCCGGTGGGGGAACGGTTTATCACGATTTGGGAAATCTCAATTTTTCTTTTCACACTTTGCTGGGAAATAACGACTTTATGGATTTTTCCGTTTTTACCGAACCTGTCATCAGTTTGCTGAATCGTCTTGATGTTCCTGCAAAACTGGAGGGAAGGAATGATTTGCTGGTTGATGGAAAAAAATTCAGCGGAAATGCAAAACTCGCCCGAAACGGAAAAATGATTCAGCACGGAACAATTTTATTGAATTCTGAAATGACGGTTTTGGGTGAAGCACTGAAAGTAAACCCTCTGAAATTCATAGATAAAGCTGTAAAATCAAACCGAGCGAGAGTTACCAATCTCATCAATTATCTTCCGGAAGATACCACCACAGAAAAGCTGAAACATCTTTTAATTGAAGAAATAAAAAGTAAAAATCCCGATTCTTCCCTATATGAATTCACCGATGAAGATACCCGCGAAATTGAAAAACTCATGATCGAGAAATACGAAACATGGGATTGGAATTTCGGTTTTTCGCCTGTTTATAATTTCACAAAAGCAGTGAAAACTCCAGCAGGATTTATAGAACTGCATTTAGACGTGGACAAAGGTTACATTCAAAAAGCAAAAATCTTTGGAGATTTTTTCGCCACATTACCCATTGAAGGACTGGAAGAACAGCTCATCGGAATAAGACATGAAACAGATGAGATTGAAAAACTGTTAGATTATGCAGGTTTAACCAATTATTTCGGGAATGTAACCACGCAGCAAATTCTAGAACTTTTCAAATAAAGAACTTAATTTCAGTAGAAAGTTATGCTACAAAAGTAAATATTGATTTTTGAATTTAGCTATTCAATTTTATTTCTTAAATTTATCAACTTTAATTTTTTAAGAAATGAAATTCTCGAAAATCTTTTTATTATTCATTATTACAGGTAGCTTTTATTTCGCACAAAACCGCAAATTTACAATTGCAGAATCCGTAAACGGACTCAGAAGCAATCTCGCTGCCAAAAACATTTCGCAGTTTTCGTGGAGTGATGATAATAAATCTTTTTACCAAAGTGTGAAAAACGCTTATCTACTCACAGAAATATCGAATATGAAACAAGATACGCTTGTTTCGCTTTACCAACTCAACAAAAATCTTTCGGCAGAAAATAAACTGAAAACCTTCCCGAAAATTACTTTTATAACGAAAGATAATGGATATTTCAGTCAGAATTCAAAATATTTCAAAATTGAAAAATCCTCAAATGAATGGAAAACAAAAGAATGGATTTCTCTTGACGAAAATGCAGAAAACACCGAAACATTTAGTGATAACAGTGGTTTTGTCTATACCGTGAAAAATAATCTGTATCTGAACAAAAACGGAAAAACCACCGCAATTACAAACGATAAAGACGAAAATATTGTCAACGGAAAATCGGTTCATCAAAACGAGTTCGGCATTACCAAAGGAATTTTTATTTCGCCGGATAATTCCAAAATCGCTTTCTACAGAATGAATCAAACGATGGTAACAGATTACCCGATTATCGACTGGAGTGTAACTCCCGCTGTAAATAAAAACATCAAATATCCGATGGCGGGAAGCAAATCTCATCACGTTACACTCGGAATTTTCGATGTGAAAACAGGAAAAACAACTTTTATAAAAACAGAAGGCGACCCAGAACAATATCTCACTGCAATCACTTGGAATCCCGATTCTCAAAGTATTTTCATCGGAGTTTTAAACCGCGACCAAAATGATTTGAAGATGAATCAATACAACGCTTTCACAGGAAATTTCATCAAAACCATTTTTACAGAAACCGATGATAAATATGTTGAACCGGAACATCAACTCACTTTTTTTCCGAATTCTAATACCGATTTTATTTGGCAAAGTCAGCGCACAGGATTCAATCATCTGTTTCATTATAATTTAGAAAAAGGTTTGGTTTCACAAGTCACGAAAGGGAATTGGGTTGTTACGGATTTGCTTGGTTTTAATGAAAAAAAGAAAGAAATTTTTTATACTTCCACTCAGGAAACTCCGCTCGAAAGACATTTGTACAAAGTGAATTGGAATACCTTTAAAACAGAGAAATTAAATGAAGGAGCAGGAATGCATACCGGAATTCTGAGCAAAGACGGTACTCATATTTATGACAGTTTTCTCAATTCAGATTCGCCGAGAATTGTGAATATCATCAATACTCATACTCTGAAATCTAAAAACATTCTTACTGCCGAAAATACGCTGAAAGATTATCAAAGAGCTGAAGTAAAGAATGTTATCTTAAAAGCAGATGACGGAGCTCCGTTGTACGGGAAATTGATTTTGCCTGCCGATTTTGATGCCAACAAAAAATATCCGGTAATTGTTTATTTATACAATGGCCCTCATTTTCAATTAGTTACAAATAGTTTTCCGGCTTCCGGAAATCTCTGGTACGAGTTTATGACTCAACGCGGCTATATTGTTTTCACGATGGACGGAAGAGGTTCTGCAAATCGTGGATTGAAATTTGAACAGGCGGTTTTCCGTAATCTTGGTGAAATCGAAATGAAAGACCAGATGAAAGGCGTGGAATATCTGAAATCTTTAGCCTATATAAATGCCGATAAAATGGGAATTCACGGGTGGAGTTTCGGCGGATTTATGACCACAACTTTTATGTTGAAATACCCCGAAGTTTTCAAAGCGGGAGTTGCAGGTGGTCCTGTTATCGACTGGAATATGTACGAAATTATGTACACCGAAAGATATATGGATACGCCGAAAAAGAATCCCGATGGTTATAAACAGGCGAATCTTTTAGACAAAGTACAGAATCTGAAAGGTCATCTGCTGATGATTCACGGAGCGCAAGATAATGTTGTAGTTTGGCAACATTCAATGAAGTTTCTGAAAGCGGCGGTAGATAATGGCGTTCAGGTAGATTATTTCGTTTATCCCGGTCATGAACACAATGTTCAAGGAAAAGATCGCGTTCATCTGATGCAGAAAGTAACTGATTATTTCGATGAATATCTGAAATAGAAAAATAATTGAATGTTGATTTTTATCAGCAAAATCTGCATTTTGTAAACCAGAACATACCTTTTGTGAATTACCGTTAGGAGAGCCAAACTGAAAAGAGGAAATTTGTCTAACTAATTCAATCACAAAATTATGAAAACTTTTATCCTTACCTTTCTTCTAGTGCTTCCGTTTTTCAATGCAGATGCACAGAATATGACCGTTTCTGGAAAAATTTTAAAAGATGTAAACGGCAACGAAGTTACTTTGCGCGGAATGAATTTTCCGATAATGGATGTAGGAAGTGTAAACCTAAACACACCTTCTACATATACCTATCTAATTGATGAGTTTGTAAAAACAGGTTCTAATGTCATCAGAATTCCGTGGAATACGAATGGTGTTCATTGGAGAGATAAACCCGCTTCAGGCGGAACTCCCGGAACAATGGACGGTTATATTGCCAACGGAAAACTCGGTGCGTTTATCGATTACTGTTTTTCCAAAAATATATTCGTCATTCTTGAAATCCACGATCTTACCTGTAATAATAACTGGACTGCATTCAACAATACCATTGTTCCGTTCTGGACAAGTCCGAATGTGGTGAATCTCATCAACACCCACAAATCCAAACTGATTGTGAATATTGCCAATGAATTTGGCTACGATTCAAATTGGGGAGGCAACAATACTACTTTCAAAACCAATTACATCAACGCTGTTTCCACTTTGCGAAATGCAGGAATTTCCGTTCCTATTATGATTGACGCGGCAAATTGCGGAATGGCTTCATCATCACTGGTTTCAATATCTTCTGATATTCTGGAGGCAGATCCGCAGAAAAATATCATTTTTTCGGTTCACACCTATTGGTCAGCTTATGCAAGTACAAATGTAGAAATTGATGCCAAAATGAATGAAATGATTAATAGTCAGCAATGTTTTGTTTTGGGAGAAATTGCCAACATTCAAGATAATAATGTTTGCGGAGATACCGATATTACGGCAATTTATAAAAGAGTTCTTACCAATGCTTGTCATGCAAAAATGGGTTGGCTTTCGTGGTCATATTATATAGATTGTGCAGCGAACCGACAAGCAACAACCACCGGATATTTCGCCAATCTCACCACATTCGGAGATGATCTCGTAAATAACCCAATTTATGGATTGAAAAATTCTACCTGCGGAACTACGCTACAAACAAGCGATACCAATACTGCAAATGATATTCTGATATTTCCGAATCCTGTGAAAAATATAATTTATTTTTCGGAAGAAGTTTCCAATATCAAAATAACTGATACTTCTGGAAGAACAGTAAAAGAAATCTCTGCTAAAGCAAAGTCGGTAAATATTGAAAATCTTGTAAAAGGAATTTATATCATCACCTCAACTGATAAATCGGGTAAAAACATAACCAGAAAAATTGTAAAGGAGTAATCTTCACCCTCAATTTGCTTTCGCAATTAATCTCTTCAAAGAATAGGTAATTGCAATCCTTGAAGCATTTTCTGATGAAACCATAATAACCATGACCATAGAAAAGAAATTCCGTTCAGTCTTTATTTGTTTCTGAAAACGGACTTAAGACTGACGGAAACTTTTCACTTATAAAATTTATCAGAACATAAAATTTATAAATCGCTCAAAATCTGTACACTTTTTCACAGCGAGTTATTCATTTGAATCATTTATTTCCCAAAATCTGCATTTCGTAAACCAAAACATACCTTTCGTGAATTCCCGATAGGAAAAGCAACCAAATAAGAAGAACTTTGTTTCATTAATCGTAAAATAAATTCATTATAAAAACGAAAATCTTATTACTGTTATTCACTGTTTTTACATTGGTCAATTATAGAACAGACAGTAATCACTATATCGAAATTGAAATCTTAAAAAATTAAAAACAATGAAAATTCTTATCACAGTTTTGGCTGTCTTACTTTTCTGGAGCGAAACATTTTCACAACTCAGAAACGACCAACCTGTTCCAAAAGGAATTTATTTTATTGTCAATGAAGCAGGCGGTGCATTGCAGCCATTGGGAGGGACATTGGCACAAAGCGTTTTTCTGTACAAATTCAAAAAAAGCGGAATGCAGAAATGGGAAGTCATTCCTCAAAAAAGTGGAGGATATATCATCAAACTATACGACAGCAATTTGTATTTGGAACCGCACTCTGTAAGTGAGCGTTCCGCAATTTTGCAGGAAAAAACAGCCGGTTACAAATTTTCGCCAGCAGAAAATTCTACCGAGTTCTGGTACATCAAAAGCAAAGCAAAAAAAGGAGATGCAATGACGATATACAAATACTCTCCTACTCTGGAGCCCGAAATCCGTTTTGAACCAGCAGAAAACAACAAAAAATTCAAATGGAAATTTATTCCGGCAGAATAACGATATTTTCAAAAAATAATTTTTAACACATAAATATTTCAATTATGAAAACGATTACCACCATCAAAAACAAAAGAGTAAAAATCCTTTTATTGCTTGTAATGCTCGGTACTACTTTCACCATAAGCAGCTGCCGGAAAGACGACGAAGACAAAACACAGCCAGTAGAATACACTGAAGAAAACCCACTTGCAGAGTACATTACCAAAAGCGGATTCGGACAGACAACCCAAAATTTCATCAACTCAGGAGTTTATGAATTCGGATTCAAATTCTCACCTTTAGTAAAAGGAAAAATTAAAGCAATTACTTTCAAAATTCCCGATGCGGCGACCAATACCCGTGTTACGATTTGGGATGCAACCACAAAAACAGTGCTGCGTACAGAAACCATTGCGAGTGTAACCGCCAATACGGAAGTGGTTCAGAACATTACTCCGTTAGAACTAGAAAAAGATAAAATGTATCTCATTACCTATAACGGAAACGATTGGTATAACAGAAAAAAAAGTGATAACACCAATACAACTTATCCTATTAAGGCAGGAAATATTAGCATTACCGGATATAATTGGATGAGCGGTACTGCACAAAATTTTCCTCTAACTGAGAGCAATAACTATTACGCAGGCGATCTCAGCTTTGTATTCCAGCAGACTGAATAAGGGAATAATTCCTTAAGATATTTAACACTAAAAATTAAACCGAATAATTTAATGAATAATTATTCGGTTTATTTATTTCCCAAAATCTGCATTTCGTAAACCAAAACATACCTTTCGTGAATTCCCGATAGGAAAAGCGAGTTGAGAAAAAGAACTTTGCCTCATTAATTTTAAAATAATTTATTATGAAAATGACAACAAAACTTTTCAGAACCGCAGTTATTCTTTTTATAACTGCTTTAGCTTTTACGGCATGTCGTACAGAAAACGGCAAAGACGGAATTGATGGACTTCCCGGACAAGACGGACAACAAGGACCAACAGGAAATGCCAATGTAGTGCTTTATACTTTTAATGCGTTTACCGGACCTGCAAATCCCGGCGATTATGTTAGCAAGAATTTTGCTTTAACCACAGCAGATTTTGACAAAAGTTTGATTTATACTTATGTATCCTTTGGTATAAATTGGTATCCGATTCCGGGATATGTTGAGGGTACACATAGTTATAGAACTTGGTATCGGAATGCCGATGCTAATACTACTCTAATAGGAATAACTAAAGTTACAGGAAATGCTGCTCAAAATTTTACAGGAATGCGTATTTATGTGGTGAAGTCTAACTCTACCATAGATGCGGGTAATGGCAGAATGTTTTCGGGTACTACTTCTCCCGACGGTAAGTTTTATACTGACGATGATTTGAGAAATATGACCCACCAAGAATTTTGCTCGGCATTGGGCGTACAATTTTAGTTTTTTCATTCCAATCCTTCAAGGATTTAAAATCCTTGAAGGATTATACTAAAGCCAAATATTATGAATATGAAAAACATCAAAACATTATCGGCAGCATTTTTCGCGCTCATTTTCATTGCTATATCCTGCAGGAGCAGTGATGATAATAACAATAGCCAAGAAGAACCAGAAATCATTACCGCAAAAGCATCAGATTTCGGGCAGTATCATCCTTGCGGAATCGCGGTAAGCACTACAGGAAACAAAGCCGTCGCGGTAAGCACATATGAAGGCGATACACAAAACGGAAAAATTTTCATTTGGGAAAGTCTTATCTCGTTTTATGCAGGTGAAGTAGCAAAATATGCCTATTCCGTAAAAGATCCGGAAGCAATCGCTTTTGATGGAAACACGCTCTACATTGCCTGTACTTATGATAGCAAAATTTTCTACACGACCGACATCACAAAAGCTCCGACAGATTTTTTCTATATTGATTACAATGGCAATAACAATCCGAGAGGAATGAGCGTGAAAAACGGAAATCTTTATATCATGTGTGAAAATCTATATCCGAATCCTAAAAAATCAAAAGTGCTGAAAGTAACAAATCCAACCGCCGGAAACAGAGCATTTGCCGAAGTTGCAGCATCTGAACAACCCAGCAATAATGGTAATGCACTGAGCGTAATGATTAAAAACGATATGATGTACACAACCGATCTCAATAGTAATACCGTAAGTAAATATCAGTTAAGCGCAGATGGTAGTTCGGTAATGTTGAACAAGCGGCTGAATAATGCAGGTACAACAATGGATGTTACTACTGATGGAAACAACTATGTATATTTTACAACACTTGCCGATGCATGTTATCTGGTTCGCTGGAATACCAATACCAACGAAACCAAAAACATACGACTCGGTGCTTCCAATGGGATTTACGCAGCATGGGGTGTTCATTTGCTGGACGGTAAATTATTGGTTGCCGATGCACCTCGCAATCAGATAAAAATTTTAGATGCAGCAGCAGCAAACTGGCAATAACAATTTAAAAACAATATTATGAAATACAAGAGTTAATGATTATTTAAAAGATGATAAAACAATACTTAAACAACCATCACAAAAATAATATCCGCGCTCTTCGTAGTTATAATACTGTTCACAGTACACCGAAATTCCGATCCTAGCTCATCATCAAATTGTTATTCATACTACAAAAACTGGTAACTAATTATAATAATTTTTATCCTAAAATTTGAAACAAAAAAAATTCAGCTTTTCGCTGAATCTTTTTTTATTGTTTTACGAACTGCAGTTCCCCAGCAATTTTCACTTCGTCAGAAACCATTACACCACCCGCTTCGAGTGCAGCATTCCAGTTTAAGCCGAAATCGCTTCTCTTGATTTTTCCCTCAAAAGAAAATCCTGCTTTTGTATTTCCCCATGGGTCGAGATTAATTCCGCCAAAATCTACTTCCAATTTTACGGGTTTCGTAATTCCGTTGATGGTGAGACTTCCTGTAGTATCGTCACTCAAAGAGCCAGATTCAAAAGTGATTTCAGGATATACAGAAGATTTGAAAAATTCATCTCCTTTCAGGTGTGCATCGCGATCTGCATTGTTGGTATCGATAGATGCAGTTTCTATTTTTGCAGAAACTTTTGCATTTGTAAAAGTGTCGTCTTCCGATTGTATTTCGGCAGTAAACTTTCTGAACTCGCCTTTAACATTAGAAATCATCATGTGTCTTACTTTAAAGGTAATTTCACTGTGAGTGGGGTCTAAATTCCATTGTGTTGCCATAATAATATTTTTTTTGGTTAAAATTAATGATGCAAAGATAGTGCTGTTAAATTATTTTTTCCATTGATGTATGATAACAATTCTCCAGAAAATGTTTCTACAAAAATTATGCTTTTTTCAATATTATTGATGCAACGGGAAAAGGAAAATAATTTATTAATTCAACTTCGGGAACGAATTAACAGTAAACATTATACAAATCAACGAGATTCTATGCTGAACCAAAGTCGGAAATTCATTTTTTCAAAACAGTGTTTTTATTTCTTATTTTTGCATCATGAATCTGAGCATTGACAAAATCGAAGATTGGCAAAAAGCAGCTGAGCAAATTTTGCCCCAACTTCAACACAATATCATGCTGCTAAAAGGAAATTTGGGAGCAGGAAAAACAACTTTCACCCAATATCTGTTGAAAAATTTAGGAAGCCACGATGAGGTTTCCTCACCTACTTATGCGATTGTCAACGAGTACCATTCACCGAAAGGAAAAATTTTTCATTTTGATTTGTACCGCCTAAAAAATATAGATGAAGTGTTCGACATCGGTATTGAAGAATATCTTGATAATTGCTTCTTATGTATCATAGAATGGCCAGAAATTTATGAAGAAGAGCTCACCGATTTTCCTCATCACGAATTAAAAATAGAAAATACCGAAAACCATAGAATCATCAATTTCCATTGACTTTGGCTTAACTATTCCCAAATCATTGTATATTTGCCATACCAATTCATTATCAATTATCATTCATCAATCATAAAAAATGGGCACTCAAATTTTTACACCTTTTTCTGAAAAAGAACTCATGCCGAAGGAAGAAAAATTAGAAGTGATGAAAAAAGGGAAACAGTACAGTATCGGTATTCCTAAAGAAACTTGTCTTCATGAGCGAAGAACGTGCATCACTCCCGATGCAGTACAGGTTTTAGTTGCACATGGTCATCAAATTATCGTAGAATCAGGAGCTGGTGAAGGTTCTTTTTTTACTGATTTGCAATATTCTGAAGCAGGTGCAAAAATTACCGACGATTACAAAGAAGCATTTGCACAGGATTTGGTGCTGAAAATCAATCCTCCGACTATAGAAGAAACAGAATATCTGAAACAGGGAACTTATCTGGTTTCTGCGCTGCAAATCAATCTTCGCGACAGAGAATATTTCATCAAGCTTTCAGAAAAAAAAATCAACGCCATTGCATTTGAATTTATTATTGATGAATACAAGCAACTTTCGTTGGTTAGATTAATCGGTGAAATTGCAGGAAACATGTCCATATTATATGCCGCCGAACTTTTGGCACTTTCAAACGGTTTGATGTTGGGCGGAATTACCGGAGTAAGACCATCAGAAGTTGTGATTTTGGGAGCAGGAATCGTAGGTGAATTTGCAACAAAAGCAGCTTTAGGTTTAGGAGCAAGCGTGAAAGTTTTTGACAATTCGCTTTCAAAACTGCGCCGTCTTCACATGATGGTCGATGGCAGAGTTCCCACTTCGATTATTGACCCCAAAGAACTTTCAAAAAGTTTGAAAAGAGCAGATGTAGTAATTGGTGCGTTTTCAAAATTCAGTCCAGTTCCTATTATTACTGATGAAATGGTAGCAGGAATGAAAAAAGGAAGCGTAATCATAGATGTAACCATAGACAACGGAAAAGTGATAGAAACTTCTGAACTAACTGATATGGAAAATCCCTACATCATCAAACACGGCGTTATTCACAGCGGTTTACCGAATCTCACATCTAAAATGCCGAGAACCACCACAAAAGCAATTTCTAATTTCTTCCTGAGTTATCTCTTAAGCTATGATGAAGAAGGCGGTTTCGAAAATATGCTGATTCGCAAAAACGAAATGAAACAATCGCTATATATGTACAAAGGTCGCCATACAAAAAAAATCGTCTGCGACAGGTTCAACCTTACTTATCACGACATCAATCTCTTAATCTTCTAAATGAGGAAACTTAAATTTTTTATAATCGGTTTAGTTCCCGGTTTAGTCATCGTATTTTTTGTACTCAATAAAAAAGGAGCGAGTTGCAGCGGTTATCTCCCGAATTCCAGAGTAATTGCTGAAACTTTATCTAAAGATTTTCATTATTCTGAAAACTTCAAAAATAAAATGGAAACTTTCGGCATTGATGAAAAATTCTTGAAAGACAGCATTATTACTAAAGGTAAAATAGATTTTGACCAAAGCAATTCGCAGAAAGAACCTTGTCCGGATTATACTTTGAAATATCCTGTAAATCAATCGCTGTACGAAATTTCTTTTGAAAAATGTAAAGAAACCGCAACCTTTATTTCACTGAAAAAACTGAAATAAAGAAGTTGATGAAACCAAAACATTTTTTTTAATTTATTATCTTTGTCAAAATTCAGATTCTTATGGAAACCTCTTATATCGAAACACAGCAAATTTCTTTTCAGGATTTTAAAAATAATGTGCTCGAAGATTACAAGCTCGGCAGAATTTCACGCGAAATGTCGTATCTCGGCAGAAGAGAAGTTTTGACAGGAAAAGCAAAATTCGGGATTTTCGGTGACGGAAAAGAATTGCCGCAATTAGCAATGGCAAAGGTTTTCAGAGACGGTGATTTCCGTTCCGGATATTATCGCGACCAGACTTTTGCGATGGCAATTGGTGCAGTTTCGGTAGAGAGTTTTTTTGCACAACTGTATGCAGATACAAGTGTTGAAAGAGAACCCGCTTCTGCAGGAAGACAGATGAACGGACATTACGCTACAAGAAGTTTAAATGAAGACGGAAGCTGGAAAGACCTTACCAAACAAAAAAATATTTCATCTGATATTTCGCCTACTGCAGGACAAATGCCACGATTGTTGGGATTGGCTCAAGCATCGAAAATTTATAAATCCGTTAAATTTGACGGTTCTGAGAAATTTTCAAACAACGGAAACGAGGTTGCTTTCGGAACAATTGGTGATGCTTCTACCGCAGAAGGACATTTCTGGGAAACGCTGAATGCAGCATGTGCTTTACAAGTCCCGATGATTGTTTCGATTTGGGACGATGGTTATGGAATTTCTGTTCCTACACACAACCAGCGTGCAAAAGCCGATATTTCGGAAATGTTGTCGGGATTTCAAAGAAAAAATAATGAAAAGCAGGGTTGTGAAATCATTCAGGTAAAAGCGTGGGATTATCCGTCGCTTCTCGATGCGTATGCAAAAGCAGAACATTTTGCGAGAACGGAAAGTATTCCTGTCGTAGTGCATGTTGTGGAAGTTACCCAACCTCAAGGACATTCTACTTCCGGTTCGCACGAAAGATATAAAAATGAAGAGCGGCTGAATTGGGAAGCAGATTTTGACGGATTAGTAAAATTCAAAGAATGGATTTTAGATTATTCCATTGAAATTGACGGAAACGAGCACCAAATTGCAACAGCAGAAGATTTGGAAAAAATAGAAGCCGAAGCAAAAAAAATCGTTAAAGACGGACAGAAAAAAGCATGGGAAAGTTATCAGAAAACCATTGCCGATTTGAAAAATTCTGTGATTCCTTTGGTGGAAAATCTGAAATCTCAAAACAGGGAAATCGTAAATGAGATTGAAAAATTCAGTAAAATTATTTCCGTTGCCAAAAAAGATATTTTCCATTTGGTGAGACAATCTCTGCTTCTGACAAGAGGAACAGATTCTTCGGAAAGACAAACGCTCAAAGCAAAATTCAACGAAATTTTCGCCATAGAAAAAGATAATTACTCATCTCATCTGTATTCTCAATCGCAATGGAAAGCAACTGATGTAAAAGAAATAAAACCTGTATTTTCAGACAGTTCCGAAGAAGTTGACGGAAGAGTTTTAGTAAGAAATAACTTTGACAAAATTTTTGAAAAATATCCCGAAACTTTGGTTTTTGGCGAAGATGCCGGAAATATCGGCGATGTAAATCAAGGTTTGGAGGGACTTCAGGAAAAATACGGCGATACAAGAATTGCCGATACGGGAATCCGTGAAGCAACCATTCTCGGACAAGGAATAGGAATGGCGATGCGCGGTTTGCGACCGATTGCCGAAATCCAGTATCTCGATTATATTCTGTATTGTCTGCAAGGAATGAGCGATGATTTAGCGACTGTTCAGTACAGAACGAAAGGAGGGCAAAAAGCTCCGGTCATCATCAGAACGAGAGGTCATAGATTAGAAGGAATTTGGCATTCCGGTTCACCAATGGCGGGAATCATTAATCTTTCCAAAGGAATTAATATTCTTGTTCCAAGAGATTTAACCAAAGCTGCAGGATTTTACAATACAATGCTACAAAGCGATGAACCTGCTTTGATTGTGGAATGTTTGAATGGTTACAGATTAAAAGAAAAACAACCCGATAATTTGGGTGAGTTCACCGTTCCTGTCGGAAAAATTGAAGTTACCAAAGAAGGAAAAGATGTAACGCTCGTTACTTACGGCTCTACTTGGCGAATCGTAACCGAAGCGGCAGAAGAACTCGAGAAATTGGGAATTTCTGCGGAAGTGATTGATGTGCAGTCATTAATTCCGTTTGATTTGAGTAGCGAAATTGCAGAAAGCGTGAAGAAAACAAACCGATTGGTGGTGATTGATGAAGATGTGGAAGGAGGAACTTCGGCGTTTATTTTACAGCAGATTCTGGAAAAGCAGAAAGCATTCAGATATTTAGATTCTGACCCATTGACAATTTTCGCAGAAAATCATCGTCCTGCTTATGCAAGTGACGGCGATTATTTCAGCAAACCAAGTGTTGATGATATGGTAGAGAGAATGTACGGAATGTTTTATGAAAGGAACCCCGCGAAATTTCCTGCGATTTGATTTTAATGTAAAAACAAATAAAAACAACTTTTCGGAGTTGTTTTTTTATGGATAAATCCTCAAAAAAAATCCGTAAATTCGCATAAAATTTTAATCGAATGAATTACGATATTATTGT
>CAZHFE010000002.1:43749-62502 GCA_964532055.1 uncultured Kaistella sp.
AAAAAATCCGTAAATTCGCATAAAATTTTAATCGAATGAATTACGATATTATTGTCATCGGAAGCGGTCCCGGTGGTTATGTTACCGCAATCAGAGCGGCACAACTGGGTTTCAAAACAGCTGTTATCGAAAAAGAAAATCTCGGCGGAATCTGCCTTAATTGGGGCTGTATTCCTACAAAAGCGTTATTGAAATCTGCACACGTTTTCAATTACCTAAAACATGCGGAAGATTACGGTTTGAATAAAGTTGAAAATCCGAGTTTTGATTTTTCTAAAGTTATTCAGCGAAGCAGAGGAGTTGCCACAAAAATGAGCGGCGGAATTTCTTTTCTAATGAAGAAAAATAAAATCGACGTGATTATGGGAACGGCGAAAATCCAAAAAGGGAAAAAAGTTTCCGTAACCGATAAAGACGGAAAAGCAACAGAATATTCTGCGCAGCATATCATCATCGCAACAGGAGCACGTTCCAGAGAATTACCGAATCTTCCTCAAGATGGCGTGAAAGTAATTGGCTACAGACAAGCTCTTGCTCTTCCCGAACAACCGAAATCTATGATTGTGGTTGGTTCCGGAGCAATCGGTGTTGAGTTTGCAGATTTTTATAATTCAATGGGAACTAAGGTTACGATTGTAGAATTTATGCCGAATATTGTTCCTGTAGAAGATGAAGAAATTTCTAAACATTTGGAAAAATCGCTGAAAAAGTCGGGAATTGAAATCATGACCAATGCTTCCGTAGAATCAGTTGATACAACCGGAAACGGCGTGAAAGCAAATGTGAAAACCGCAACCGGAAATATTACTTTAGAAGCAGATATTTTACTTTCAGCTGTCGGAATCGCTGCAAATTTAGAAGGAATCGGATTGGAAGAAACAGGAATTCAAACCGATAAAGGAAGAGTTTTGGTGAATGAATGGTACGAAACTTCTGTTCCAGGTTATTACGCAATCGGTGATATTTTACCTACACAAGCTTTGGCGCACGTTGCTTCCGCTGAAGGAATTACCTGTGTTGAAAAAATAAAAGGAATTCATACCGAAAAAATAGACTACGGAAATATTCCGGGTTGTACATATTGTCATCCGGAAATTGCTTCTGTCGGCTTAACTGAAAAACAGGCGAAAGAAAAAGGTTATGAAATAAAAGTCGGTAAATTTCCATTATCTGCAAGCGGAAAAGCAACTGCAAACGGTGATACCGACGGTTTCATCAAAGTAATTTTCGATGCGAAATACGGAGAATGGCTCGGTTGCCACATGATTGGAGCAGGTGTAACCGATATGATCGCAGAAGCTGTTGTTGCCAGAAAATTGGAAACTACAGGACACGAAGTTTTAAAATCCATACATCCTCACCCAACGATTTCCGAAGCGGTAATGGAAGCGGTTGCTGCTGCGTATGGTGAAGTGATTCATATTTAACTTGACATTTCATAAAAAAAATCAGAGCAGAAAAAATTTCTGCTCTGATTTTTTTATACATTGTAATCAATCTACCCTACTCTTTCGTTTTTTATTTCCTCTACAATCTCCGGATTTAGCAATGTGGAAATATCCCCGAAATTACTGAAATCACCTTCCGCAATTTTTCGTAAGATTCTCCGCATTATTTTTCCCGAACGTGTTTTCGGAAGTGCAGAAACAAACTGTATCTTATCGAGTTTCGCAATTGGACCAATCGTATCTGCAATGAGCTGGTTGATTTCCTTTTTCAGATTTTCTTTATCACGGCTTTCTCCGCTGTCTTTCAGCATTACATAGCCATAAAGAGCACTTCCTTTAATATCGTGCGGATAACCGACAATCGCAGATTCTGCAACTGCGGGGTGAAGATTGATACTGTCTTCAATTGGTGCTGTTCCCAGATTGTGTCCCGAAACAATGATGACATCATCAACTCTTCCCGTAATTCTGTAATATCCGACTTCATCACGAAGTGCACCGTCTCCTGTGAAATATTTCCCAGGAAATGCAGTGAAATACGTTTCTTTATATCTTTGATGATCTCCCCAAATTGTTCTTGCAATTCCTGGCCACGGAAAACGGATACACAAATTTCCATCGACTTGGTTTCCTGTGATTTCGTTGCGTTTTTCATCCATCAAAACCGGTTGTATTCCAGGTAAAGGAAGTGTTGCATAAGTTGGTTTTGTAGGCGTAACAAAAGGAATCGGCGAAATCATAATTCCTCCTGTTTCAGTTTGCCACCATGTATCAACAATCGGGCATTTTTTCTTTCCGACGTGGTCGTTGTACCAATGCCACGCTTCATCGTTGATTGGTTCACCAACAGAACCAATGACTTTCAAACTCGACAAATCGTGTTTTTCTACCCAATCCGAAGATTCTTTCGCCAAAGAACGGATTGCAGTTGGTGCGGTATAAAACTGTGTAATTTTATGTTTTTCAATAACTTCCCAAAATCTATCTGGTTCAGGATAAGTAGGAACTCCCTCAAAAATTACCGTTGTAGCGCCGTTTGCAAGAGGTCCGTAAAGAATATATGAATGTCCCGTAATCCAGCCAATATCTGCGGTGCACCAATAAATGTCATTTTCTTTGTAATTAAAAATATTTTTAAATGTATATGCCGTAAAAACCATATAACCTGCTGTTGTGTGGAGCATTCCTTTTGGTTTTCCCGTAGAACCGGAAGTGTAGAGAATGAAAAGTGGGTCTTCTGCGTCCATAATCACGGAAACAAAATCTGATGCTGCTTTTTCATACAGCGGTTCGAGCCACAAATCTCGTCCTTCTTTCATTTTCACTTCGCCACCGGTTCTTTTCACGACCAGAATTTTTTCTATAGTAGGACAACTTTCTACGGCTTCGTCAATAATTCCTTTTAAATCTATTGCTTTGTTTCCGCGAAAACTTCCATCGGAACAGATGATGAATTTTGCCTCGCAATCGTTCACTCTCGAAGAAACGGCAGAAGCGGAAAATCCTGCAAAAATCACGGAATGTATCGCACCAATTCTCGCACAAGCTAACATTGTAACGGCAAGTTCCGGAATCATAGGCAGATAAATGCACACTCTGTCTCCTTTTTTGATTCCCAAATCGCGTAGAACATTTGCCATTTTGCATACTCTCAAATGAAGTTCTGAATAGGTAATATGTTGCGGCTTTTCTTTCGGGTCATTCGGTTCCCAAATAATGGCGGTTTTTTCACCGCGAGTGTTCAAATGGCGGTCTATACAGTTTTTCGTGATGTTAAGCTTTGCATTTTTAAACCATTTTATTTTGGCTTCTTCCATATCATATTCCACAACTTTTGACCATCTTTGATACCACACAAAATTTTCATCGGCGATTTTGTCCCAGAATTTTTTCGGGTTTTTTATCGACTTTTTGTACTGTTTAAAATAATCGGGTAAATTGGTTATTGAATAGTTTCGCATATTATTTTGATTTTTTTTGATGATTTTATCTAAATTGTATTGTTTCTCCACCTATTTCTGTGAGTTCTTCAGTATCACTTTTTTCCGCTAAAAAGCACAAACAACTATTTTAGTTTTCTTCTTCATTATACTCACCGAGAAGTGAATAGTACCCGAAAACACCAAGTCCTAATACAATTAGAGGTAGCAATATAAAGAGAATAATAATTCCGAATACCAATCCATCTTGCGTTCCGTTGGTTAGTCTGCTTCCTCCGAAGTCTATTAAGAAATATCCTATCGCAAGAGATAATGTTACCCAAACGATTCCTAATATTTTTTTTATTGAGTTCATATTTTTATTTTTTTTGTTTAAAGTTTAAAGTTTAAATTTTTATTTTAATAAACTTTATTCTGTATAACGAGAGGTCATTTTTTTAGAAATATAAATCATTCCGATAACGAAACATATTGCTCCGATAATGATAGGATACCATAATCCTTCGAGATAAAAATCTGCTTGTCCGTTGTTTTGAGCATTGGTTACAAAATAAGTGGAAATAGCAGGAAGCAGTCCGCCAAAAATTCCGTTTCCGATATGATATGGCAACGACATTGAAGTATAACGGATGTTTACAGGGAACAATTCAACTAAGAAAGCCGCAATCGGTCCGTAAACCATCGTTACGAATAATACTTGAATTAATACCAAAAATGTTAAAATCCATTTGTCTTTACTGTTGACTTCTATTTCTTTTTTGATAACTTCTGATATTTTTCCATCTTCTTTTATCTTCGCAATACCCTTTTCTAAATGTACTGTTTTTACAGATTTGAAAGTTGTTCCGTCTTCAAAATATCTCTGAGTAGTATAAACAGAATCTTGTGTTGCTTCTTTTGTTTTGAGTTCTGCAGATACTGTTGCTTTATTTGTAATTTCGGTTTTGTTTTCAATATTAGCGGTTTGATACATCTTTTCATAAATAGGACGATATGCCAAAATCGCAATTAACATACCGGTCATCATTACAGCTTTTCTTCCGATTTTATCTGAAAGCCAACCGAAGAAAATAAAGAATGGTGTTCCTAAAAATAATGCCGTTACCAAAATCATGATTACTTGTTCAGATTGAATTGACATCACTCTTTCAAGATAATTCATTGCGTAGAATTGCCCAGTATACCAAATTACACCTTGTCCCATGGTTGCTCCGAATAAAGCCAATAAAACGAATTTCAAATTAAAGCGGTTTCCGAAACTTTCTTTCAATGGATTTTTAGAGATTTTACCTTCAGATTTTGTTTTGGCAAACGCAGGAGATTCGCTCATATTCTTACGGATGATATAAGAAACATACACCATTAAGATTGAAACCCAGAACGGAATTCTCCAACCCCAAGAATCGAACTCTTCCGGAGAAAGCATTGTTCTTGTCAAAAGAATCACCAGAAGAGAAATAAAAAGTCCGACTGTCGCAGTGGTTTGAATCCACGAAGTCCAGAAACCTCTTTGTCCTTTCGGCGAATGTTCTGCCACATAAGTTGCTGCACCACCATATTCTCCACCGAGAGCTAAACCTTGTAACAATCTCATAATCAATACAATTACAGGAGCAGCATATCCTATAGTTTCAAAACTCGGTACACAACCGATGACAAATGTTGCACCTCCCATCAGAAGAAGCGTTACCATAAAAGTATATTTTCTCCCGACTAAATCACCTAATCTTCCGAAGAATAATGCTCCGAACGGGCGAACTACAAATCCTGCTGCAAAAGTTGCCAATGTAGATAGAAAAGCCGCAGTTGGGTTATCTGATGGAAAAAATTTAGTAGATAATACTACAGCCAAACTCCCGAAAATATAGAAATCATACCATTCAATAAGAGTTCCCATAGATGAGGCAGTAATCACACTCCAAATACTGCTCTGCTTTTTTTCTTTAGTTGCACTCATAAGTTTATTTTATTGAAAAGAAAATTAAATTAAAAATCCATTCTAAAAATGAATATATAATAATTTAGCATTTTGCACTATTTTCTTCTTTGTTAAAATTAAAAATATTTTTCGGATTATATTATTTTTTTGAAAAATCTGTCCTTACAATTTAAAATAAAATCATATCTTTGCATTCTAATGAGAAGAATATTATCATTAGCTGATACAGATAAAACAGGCGGAGTTTTCGCCCTTGAAAATATTTTTTTTAAACGAAGTCATTTTGGCTTCGTTTTTTTTATGCTTAAATTTTTATAACAATGCTTACAGCAAGGGAATTAAGTGAAGAAACCATTTACAAATTATTAGCAGACGCTTCCGATTTTGCCAACGCAAAAATCCTGAAAGCAAAAGAAGAAATCTATGTTTCTAATCTTTTTTTCGAAAACAGCACGAGAACCAAAACCAGCTTCGATATCGCTCAACGGAAATTAGGTTTAAATGTAGTTCCGTTTGATGTTTCCACGAGTTCGGTAAAGAAAGGAGAAACACTTTACGATACAGTGAAAACCGTGGAAAGTTTGGGTGTAAATCTCGTGGTTATTCGCCACGAAAAAGACGAATATTATAAAGATTTAAAAAATATAAAAATCCCAATCATCAACGGTGGCGACGGAACAGGAAATCACCCATCACAATGTTTATTAGATTTATTCACGATTCATCAAGAATTTGGAAAATTTGAAGGTTTGAAAATCGGAATTGTTGGTGATGTAAAACACAGCAGAGTTGCTAATTCAGATGCAGAAGCATTACGAAAATTAGGAGCGAAAGTATATTTTTCGGGACCCGAAAATTGGTTTGATGAAGGAGCAATAATCAACGGAACTTATTTAGCATTGGATGAATTGATAAAAGAAGTTGATGTATTGATGTTATTAAGAATTCAACACGAAAGACACGACTCAAAAATGAGTTTTTCGAAAGAAGAATATCACAAAAAATACGGCTTAACCAAAGAACGCGAAAAAAACATGAAAACCAACGCTATTATTATGCATCCCGCTCCAATAAACAGAGGAGTGGAAATTGACACCGATTTGGTAGAATGCGAACGTTCCCGAATTTTCAAACAAATGCAAAATGGCGTTTTCGCAAGAATGGCGATTTTAAAACATACTTTGGAAAAAGCAGGACATCGTTTTGTATAATGTACAAAGTAAAATGTACGAAGTACATAATATAAAGTAAATCAATAAAATACATTGTACATAATACTTTTTACATTGTACAATAAAATCTAAAAATGAAAAAGAAATTAATTTTAGAATCCGGCGAAGTTTTTCACGGAACAGGATTTGGAGCAAACGAAGACACTTCTGGTGAAGTGGTTTTCAATACGGGAATGACAGGTTATCAAGAACTGATTTCCGACCCATCGTATTGCGGACAAATCGTTTGTATGACGTATCCTTTGATTGGAAACTACGGAATTAATCGTGATGATTATGAAAGTATTGATCCCGCAATCAAAGGTTTAATTGTAAAAGAATTATGCGATTTACCTTCTAATTTCAGAACACAATTAACGTTGGACGAATTGTTTAAAAAGAAAAATCTTTCAGGAATTTCAGGAATTGATACCCGAAAACTAACACGTTTAATACGAAACAAAGGTGTTGTAAAAGGAAAAATTGTAAATGCTGATGTTGAAGAACAATCAGTAGTTAACGAATTACAGAACATTAGTTTTCCTACAAACCAAGTAGAAGAAGTTTCCACCAAAACGCCGTATGCAAATCCTGGAAGAGGTTTCAAAGTGGTTTTGATGGATTTCGGTTCCAAATTGGGAATTATCAGAGAACTTTCTCAAAGAAATTGTGATATTATCGTCGTTTCTCAAGATACAACTGCAGAAGAAATTTTGTTGATGGATCCGGATGGAATAATGCTTTCCAATGGTCCCGGAGATCCGGAAGATGTTCCGCACGTTCACGAAACGATTCGAAAATTGTTAGGAAAAGTTCCAATTTTTGGAATTTGTTTAGGACATCAATTAATTGGCTTGGCTTGTGGAGCAAAAACTTACAAATTGAAATTCGGACATAGAGGAGGAAATCACCCAGTTTTGGATTTAGTAAAAAATACAGTTGCAATTACATCTCAAAATCACGGTTACGCTATCGATCAGGAAAGTTTGAAAAAAACCGATTTGATGGAAACACACATCGCTTTGAATGACAGAACGAATGAAGGTGTAAAACACAAAATTCATCCTTGTTTCTCTGTACAATATCACCCGGAAGCAAGTCCAGGTCCAGAAGATGCAAATTATTTGTTTGATGAGTTTATTGAATTAATGTACCAATTTAAAAATGTATCAATCTAAAATATCAAGATAAAATGGAAAATTCAATAAAACTTTTAAATCGATTTAGAGAGATTTTTTTGGATGGAACTTGGGTAGTTTATACTAATTATCAAAAATTTTTATCGGAAATTTCTTGGGAAACAGCACAACAAAAAATTGAAAACTTGAATACCATTGAAGCACTTTCGTTTCATATTCATTATTATATCAAAGGTATATTGGATGTTTTTAATGGTGGAACTTTGAGCATAAGTGATAAATACAGTTTTGATTTTTCCCCAACCAATTCTGAAGCAGAATGGAAAATTTTTCTAAATAAATTTTCTGAAGATTGTGAAAAGTTCTCAAATTTTATTCAAAAAATGGACGATGAAGATTTGTCAAAAGATTTTTCGGACAACAAATATGGAAGCTACGAAAAGAATATAAATGCTATGATAGAGCACGGTTATTATCATTTTGGACAAATGGTTTTAATCAAAAAAATGATTGAAAAATAGTTTAATAAATAAGATCACATCCTAAAAATAAATTGACTATTGTATCTAATAATAAAAAATGAAAAGAACAGACATAAAAACAATTTTGGTAATAGGTTCAGGTCCTATTATTATTGGGCAAGCTGCGGAATTTGATTATTCGGGAACTCAAGCGTGTTTATCGCTTAAAGAAGAAGGTTACAAAGTAATCCTTATTAATTCCAATCCGGCGACGATTATGACGGATGTCGAAATTGCCGACAAAGTATATATAGAACCAATTTCTCTGGAATTTGTTTCCAGAATTATCCGCAAAGAACGTCCCGATGCGCTTCTTCCGACTTTGGGAGGACAAACCGGACTGAATATGGCGGTAGCTCTGGAAAATTCAGGAATTTTGGAAGAATGTAAAGTGGAAGTTTTAGGAACGAAACTTTCAGCGATTAATAGAGCAGAAGATCGTGATTTATTCCGTGAACTAATGCGAGAACTGAATGAACCTGTCCCAGAATCCGATATTGTAACCACAGTTGAAGGAGCATTGAGATTTGCCGAAGAAATTGGTTATCCTGTGATTGTTCGTCCCGCTTTTACGATGGGTGGAACAGGAGGCGGAATTGCTACAACTGAAGCAGAATTAAAAGAAATCACCGAATTAGGACTAAAATATTCTCCCGTAACACAATGTTTGATTGAAAAATCCATCGCGGGTTTCAAAGAAATTGAATACGAAGTAATGCGCGATTCCAATGACAATGCGATTGTGGTTTGTAATATGGAAAACATCGATCCTGTGGGAATTCATACAGGAGATTCGATTGTTGTGGCGCCTTCGCAAACGCTTTCGGATCGGGAATATCAAATGTTGAGAAATTCATCTTTGAAAATTATTCGTGCTTTAGGAATTGAAGGCGGTTGTAATGTTCAGTTGGCTTTAGATCCGCATTCTTTCAATTATTATATTATCGAAGTAAACCCAAGAGTTTCGCGTTCATCGGCTTTAGCATCGAAAGCAACAGGTTATCCGATTGCGAAAATCGCGGCGAAAATTGCAGTCGGTTTGACGCTTGACGAAATTATGAATCCCGTTACAGGAAAGACTTACGCTTGTTTCGAGCCGGCTTTGGATTATGTGGTCACGAAATTTCCGCGTTTCCCTTTCGATAAATTTGAAACTGCCGACAGACGACTTTCCACTCAAATGAAAGCAACGGGAGAAGTAATGGCAATCGGGCGGAATTTTGAGGAATCTTTGCAGAAAGCCATTCGTTCTTTGGAAGTCGGTTTAAGGCATTTAGGTTTAAAGAAAAAACAGGCAGACCTTTTATTTACCGAAGAAACCGAAGGTTCGGCGAAATCGGAGATGAGCCAAATCGAAAGAAGAATCCGAGTTTGTGATGACGAAAGATTATTCATTATTGGAGATGCTTTACGAAGAGGTTACGATTGGGAACAAATTGTAGAATGGAGTAAAATTGACAAGTTTTTCATCTGGAAAATCAAGAAATTGATTGATTTTGAAAAAGTTATTTCCGAAAATAAATTTGACAAAGACATTCTTCTTGAAGCCAAAAAACTTGGTTTTTCCGATGTAAATATTGCACATCTTTGGGGAATTACAAATAAAGAAATTTTCCAATTCCGAAAAGAAAACAACATAATGCCGGTTTATAAAATGGTAGATACGTGTGCTGCGGAATTCGAATCGGAAACACCATATTTCTACGGAACATACGAAGATGAGAACGAAAGTATCGTTACAGATAAAGAGAAAATCATCGTTTTAGGTTCTGGTCCTATCCGAATCGGACAAGGGGTAGAATTCGATTATGCAACGGTGCATTCAGTTTGGGCGATTAAAGAAATGGGTTACGAAGCGATTATCATCAATTCCAATCCAGAAACGGTTTCTACAGATTTCTCGATTTCAGATAAATTATACTTCGAACCTTTAACGGAAGAAGATGTAATGAACATCATCGAACTCGAAAAACCAAAAGGAGTTGTAGTTCAGTTTGGTGGACAAACTGCTATTAATTTAGCGGATAAATTGGCTTCTCACGGAGTTCAGATTTTAGGAACAACTTTGGAAGATTTAGATAGAGCCGAAAATCGTGATAAGTTTGAAAAAGCGCTTCAAGATTTAGGAATCCCGCAACCTTTAGGAAAAACTTCCACTTCAAAAGAAGAAGCAATTGTGATTGCAAATGAAATTGGTTATCCGGTTTTGGTGCGTCCAAGCTACGTTTTGGGAGGAAGAGCAATGGAAATTGTCTACAACGAAACCGAGCTCGCTCATTATATGGAAAATGCGGTGGAAGCAAGTCCGGAACATCCTGTTTTGATTGACCGTTATTTGACAGGAAAAGAAGTGGAAGTCGATGCAATTTGCGATGGCGAAACCGTTGTAATTCCTGGAATTATGGAGCATATCGAAAGAGCAGGAGTTCATTCCGGGGATTCGATTGCGGTTTATCCGCCTCAAAATGTGACCGAAAAACAAATCGAAACCATCACAGATTACACAATGCGACTAGCAAAAGGTTTGAATATTAAAGGATTAATGAATATTCAATACGTTTTGTTTGAAGGAAATGTGTATGTAATTGAAGTAAATCCACGTTCATCGAGAACCGTTCCTTTTTTATCAAAAATTACCGACGTTCCAATGGCGAAATTAGCAACCAAAGCCATTTTGGGAGCAAGTTTAAAAAATTTAGGCTATCAAAACGGACTCGTTCCGAACAAGGAAGGCGTTTATGTAAAAGTTCCGGTTTTCTCGTTCTCAA
Organism: uncultured Kaistella sp.; assembly: GCA_964532055.1. Taxonomy (GTDB): domain Bacteria; phylum Bacteroidota; class Bacteroidia; order Flavobacteriales; family Weeksellaceae; genus Kaistella. The sequence continues at coordinate 54,716 of CAZHFE010000002.1, forward strand.
AATTATCGAAAGTGGATATTTCTCTCGGACCGGAAATGAAATCCACAGGAGAAGTAATGGGAAAAGATTCCACTTTGGAAAAAGCATTATACAAAGGTTTAATCGGAGCCGGAAGAAAAGTGCCGACACACGGAGCAATTTTGTTTACTGTTGCTGATAAACACAAGGAAGAAGCGGTAGAATTGGCAAGGAGATTCGGACAAATCGGATTCCGGATCTGGGCAACCGAAGGAACAGCAAAATTCTTTGAAGAGCATGGCGTTCCAGCAAAAATAGGATACAAAATCGGCGAAGAAGATGTAAATTTGATTGATTTAATTCAAAAAGGAAAGGTTCAATATGTTGTAAATACCACAACCAAAGGAAAGCAAGCCGAAAGAGACGGTTTCCAAATCCGAAGAATGTCGGTTGAAAATGGAGTTCCTTGTTTAACATCAATGGACACCGTAGAAGCAATTTTAAAAGTTATCGAAAGCATGACATTTAAAATGGAAGCGATGTAAAATTTAAATAATTAAAAAATGAAAATAATTACAAAAATAATAGGCGTAGGTATTTTTTCAAGTTTGCTTTTTTCGTGTGGAACGGTTGTTCATGACCGATTGCAAACTGGAAATGTTGTAAGAGATTGCACAGGAACTTACATTAGAGTTGAAGGAAATGGAGATTATTTGGTCTGCAATTCTGGAATTTTAAAAGACTTTAAAGAAAGTGATAAAGTTTCTGTTGTGTACGATTTTACAAAAAAATGTACTGAACAAGAAGGAAAAATCGTTTGCATGATGTATCACGAAAACAAAGGAATGATAAGAGTGAAGAGTTTAAAATAAAAAAGCATAAATAAATTTAGATTTATGAGGTTTTAGAATCATCAAAAATCTCATCTTTTTATATGTTTTAATAATAAAAACTTCCATCTCAATTTTACTTTTCCTATCTTTATCAAAATTTCAATTTATATCTAATGAAAAAAGTATTATTCACAGTATTTTTAGCAATTTCAGTTGCTACATATTCACAGTTTACACTTCCTGCAGCAAGTCCGCGTGCAAAAGCTGAACAACAGTTTTCTGTTTCTAAAATCACGGTAGATTATTCAAGACCGGGTGTAAAAGGGAGAAAAATCTTCGGCGAACTTGTTCCTTACGGAAAAGTGTGGAGAGCAGGAGCAAATTCTGCTACCAAAATTACTTTTGAGCAGTCAGTGAATTTCGGCGGAAAAACCGTTTCGGCAGGAACTTACGGAATTTTTGTCATTCCGAGTGAAAAAGAATGGAAAATCATTCTCAACAAAGATTCTCAGCAATGGGGAGCTTATGAATATGATGAAAAACAAAACGTTGCAGAAGCAAATGTTCCTGTTCAAAAATTATCTGAAAAGCAGGAATGGTTTGAGATTTCTTTGAATCCTGTTGATGATAATACAACAGATTTGATTTTCAAATGGGATACCGTAAAAGCAGTAGTTTCCTTAAAACCGGACAATCCTGAAAAAATCAAAAGAATTATCGATAAACTTGCCGAAATTAGAACTATTGGAAGAGAAAAGTAATAATCTCTTTTTAACATTCCGCCACGTTTACAGCAATCGCTAAACCGCCTTCGGAAGTTTCTTTGAAACGTTCGCTCATGCTTTGTGCGGTTTCCCACATTGATTGTATGACTTCGTCCAGCGACACCCGCGCTTTTTCGGGGTTGCTTTCTATTGCAATGTTTGCAGCGGTAATTGCTTTTATAGCTCCCATAGAATTTCGCTCAATACACGGGATTTGCACCAAACCTGCAATCGGGTCGCAAGTTAATCCCAAGTGATGTTCCATGGCGATTTCTGCTGCCATTAAAACCTGAGCAGGAGTTCCGCCCATAATTTCGGTTAAACCTGCTGCAGCCATTGCTGAAGAAACGCCGATTTCCGCTTGACAACCACCCATTGCTGCAGAGATTGTCGCGTTTTTCTTAAACAGCGTCCCAATTTCACCCGCAACCAAAATAAAACGGATAATATCTTCGGTAAAGCGAAACGCTGTAAACGCCTGAGAATACATTAAAACTGCAGGAATTACGCCACTTGCTCCGTTTGTAGGTGCGGTGATAATTCTGCCGAAACTCGCATTTTCTTCATTCACTGACAACGCGAAACAGGAAACCCATTTATTGATATTGGTAAAACTTTCTTCCGCATCTACCACAAGCTGAAACCATTCATCAATATTTCTATAAATTTTATCGCCGAGCAACTTTCTGTTCAATCCTGCTGCACGACGGGAAACATGCAAACCACCGGGAAGTTCACCTTCTTTATTGATGCCTTTGTAAACACATTCTTTAATCTGCTGCCAAATGTACAGCGCTTCTTTTTCCGTCTCTTCCCTACTCCGCCAAGATTCTTCATTAATGAAAATCAAATCGGATATTTTGCTTAAACCCAGTTTTTCGACATTTTTCAGAATCGCTTCACCGTTATGACATGGATACAATGTTCTGACGCAGTCTTTCTGCATAGAATTTTCATTTCTAGTTGCAATAAAACCGCCACCTACGGAATAATAATCTTGAATGACTTCTTCCCCATTCTCAAAAACCGCTTTGAAAATCATTCCGTTCGGATGAAAATCAAGGGATTTTTCTTTATTTAAAATCAAATTTACACCGTAAACAAAAGGAATCTTCTTTTCTGTTCCCAAATTAATTTCATTGGAAGATTTAATAATTTCAATCTTTTCATCAATTTTAGTGGTATCAATCGTTTTGAAATTTTCACCGGAAAGTCCGAGCATTGCAGCAATATCCGTTCCGTGACCAATTCCGGTTTTAGCTAATGAGCCGAAAAATTCCACAAAAACTTCTTTTACATTTTGTATTTGATAATTGGCTTTTATCTGTTTAATAAAATTTTCCGCAGCATTCCAAGGTCCCATTGTGTGAGAACTTGACGGACCGATTCCTACTTTTATAATGTCAAAAACACTGATAGATTCCATAATTTATGATTGATAAGCAATTATTGATAACAAATATAGAACTTAAAAAAGTTATTTAAAAACTTCTGACAAGATTTGGGAAACTTCCCGTGATTTGGTTGCAGGAAAAAGATGAGTTCCGTTTTTGATGATATAATCGGGTTTGGAATATTTCACAGGAAAAATAAGGTCTTTATCACCGAGAATCTGTATCACTTCATTATTTTCTTCAGATTTCCATTCAACTATTTTTTCAATGCTCCATTTCAGATAATGCGGATTTCTGACCGTGAAATATTCCATAATTTTCTGATTTTTAATACCAAACAGTTTTTTCAAAAACAGCATGTTTACGGCAGATTTTTCGTCAAAAAAATTTTCGGGAATAAGGTGTGGAAATTTCGTGAGTTCTCCGGACTTGATGAGGAATGATTTTTCTTTACTTGATTTTATGCTTCCTAAAATCACTGTTTTTTCGGCAGGTTTTATTTTATTGATTTCCTGCACAATAATTCCTCCGAAAGAATATCCCAACAAACAAAACGATTTTGAATCATCTATTTTTTCCGCCATTCTTTTCGCATAGTGAGCAAAAGTTTCTTTCTTTTCAGGAAAAAGCCAGTCGAGAAAAACAGGTTCCATATTTTCGGGAAATTTCAGTTTTTCCAAAACTTTGAAATCTGCTCCCAATCCGCTTATGATATAAAGTTTCATCTTTCAAAAATAAAAAAAAGAGCAGGAAAATCTGCTCTTTTATATCCAAATATTTTTCCGGAATTATTTTGCGGTAACTTTTACCAGCATATCTACATCATCTTTCACGAAAACATCTTGCATTGCCGATTTGTAAGCAACATCAAACTTTTGTCTGTCAAAAGAAAATTTATCCGAAACCAAACTTGCTACACCTTTGCTGTAAGAAATTTTCGCAGGGAAAGAAACGGTATTGATTTTTCCTTTCACGGTGAGATTTCCGTTTACGGTATAGTTGTAGATTTTATTGTTATTTTTCTTCACAGAAGTAATGGTATAAGTCGCTGTAGGAAATTTATCAACCTCGAAAAAATCTCCGTTTTTCAAATGATTATTCAGCTTGGTTTGATATTCTCCCGACAAATCAACTGAATTGATTGAAGTCATATCTAAAACAAAAGCTCCACCTACAACCTGATTTCCTTTCAACTCAAGCGTTCCCGATTGCACGTTTACCGTCCCGTTGTGAGATGATGCTTCGGTTTTTGCAACTTTGTAACCCCACCAATTCACTTCAGATGCTACTACTTTTTTAGTTTGCCCGAAAGCGAAAGTTCCGGCGAAAATCGCCATTAATGCTAATTTTTTCATTTTTTAATATTATTTATTTTGCAAATTTAGGTTAAAGTTTTAATTACAAAATTGACCTATGTTAAGAACCGATTTAAATTTTATTGTGCGATGAGTTTAACATTCATTTCCACATCATTACTAATGAGCATATCTTCAAAAATATTGTATTTCAAACCGAAATGTTTGCGGTTGAAAGTAAACTGTGCAGAAGTAAATGTATAAACTCCATTGTTTTGCGAAACACTTGCCGGAAAAGAAATATTTTTAGAAATCCCTTTAATCGTCAATATTCCGCCGATTTGGTAATTGTACGTTTTGTCATTATTTTTTTTCACCGCTTTTACCTGAAATACAGCAACCGGAAATTTCGCGGTACCAAAAAAATCGTCGCTGCGGAAATGGTTTTCCAGTATTTTTTTCATTTTCGGGTCATCTTTCATATCTTCCGCATCAATAACATTCATGTCGATAATGAAACTTCCGCCGGTTAATTCATCGCCGTTGAAGGTAAGATTTCCGGATTTTAATTTCACAGTACCGAAATGCGACATCGATTCTTTTTTCAGCGTTTTGTATCCTTTCCAGCGAATTTCAGAGGAGGTGATATTTTTCTGCTGCGAAAAAACCATTATTGAAAACAAAAAGAACAATATACAAATTGTATTTCTCATATTATCATATTTTCGGCAAATATACTTTATCAAAACTAATTTTTCATGGAAAACATCAGCGATAAAAATCATACCTTTGCAGGAAATAATTTAAAGTATCATGAAATTTTTTATCGACACAGCCAATCTTGAGCAAATAAAAGAAGCACAGGATTTGGGAATCTTAGACGGTGTTACCACCAATCCTTCATTGATGGCGAAAGAAGGAATCAGCGGAAAAGAAGCAATCATCAATCACTACAAAACCATCTGCGAAATTGCAGACGGTGATATTTCTGCAGAAGTTCTTAGTACTACTTATGAAGAGATGATTAAAGAAGGTGATGAACTTGCTGCAATTCACCCAAATATTGTGGTAAAAATTCCTATGATCAAAGACGGAGTAAAAGCATTGAAATATTTTTCGAACAAAGGAATTAAAACTAACTGTACTTTGATTTTTTCTGCAGGACAAGCTCTTCTTGCAGCAAAAGCTGGAGCAAATTATGTATCGCCTTTCTTAGGAAGATTAGATGATATTTCTGTAGACGGAATGAATCTTATTGAAGAGATACGTGTAATTTTTGATAATTATATGTTCGAAACCGAAATTCTTGCTGCTTCCATTCGTTCACCAATGCACATTATCAACTGTGCAAAAATTGGTGCAGATGTAATAACTTCTCCTTTAGCGCCTATTCTCAATCTGCTGAAACACCCATTAACAGATAATGGTTTGGCTCAGTTTGTTGCCGATGCGAAAAAAATGGGATAATCTTATTTTTATAAAATAAAAAAACCGTCTGAAAAAATCAGGCGGTTTTTTGTTTAAGATTTGTAGCCGCAGAAGGATTCGAACCTTCATCGTCGGAGCCGAAATCCGATATCCTATCCATTGGACGATGCAGCCGGTTTAAAAAATTAATAATTAGCAATTAATATTTTTTTTCACGGAACTATTAATTATTCATTAAAAAGAAATCTTCACTCCTCCCAAAATCTGTGCTCCCAAAACTTTGTAATATTTGAAAGTTTGATATTTAGTGTTCAGAAGATTATTTCCGAGTGCAAAAATACTGAAATTTTTATGAATTTTGTATTCTGCGGAAAGATTAATATCCGCAAATCCGCCCACTTTGTCATTGATATTTTCTGCGGAAACCAACATCGGAGGAAGTAAAGGCATCGCTGTGATTTCATAAGAATTAGTGGTCATATCCGAAGCGAAAATTGCTTTTGCTCCCAAGTTCAGTTTTTTATCAAGCATAGAATATTTTGCTCTCAAACTTCCTTTCAGCAATGGTTTATTATAAATTTCCGTATAATTATCGAGTTTATATTTTGCGAAATTAATTTCAGCATCTAAAGCAAGATTTTCGATTGGGAAATACTGAATACTTCCGTTGAGTTCGCTCAAAGTTCCGTTGTCATAAGCCGCCGAAAAGGTATTGGCATAATCATACCCGAAACGATTCTGCGTAAAATTATAATCAAACAAATCATTTGCTCTGAGGAACATTACATCATTTATTTTACTGAAACCTGCATTCACATCATACTTAATATCCTGATTGACATCGCCTTTCAAACCAAAATAAATTTTGTATTTCGTTTCAGTCGCACGAAGTTGCTGGTCGGAAACCAAATACGGATTTTCCTGCAGAAGGTTGTTGTATGAATTCAGTTTCAAACCACCGTTTACTCCTGCATAAAAATTAAATTCATCAGTAGCTGCAACTAAGATTTCGGCTTTTGGAAACCAATACGTTTTATTATAGGTAAGTTCGGAAGGTAAAATCTGATTTGAGTTTTTTCCGTTCAGAAAAGAAAAATTAGAACCGAGCATTAAATAAGATTTCCCTTTATACAAAGTAACTTTCGGCGATAAAGACAGATTGAAAAAGTTGGAAGAATTCTCATTCAGCAAAGAAAAATCAGATTTCAAAGTTTCCAGATTTACTCCCAAATCTCCGTTCAGTGTAATTCCATCAAACTTCGGAATTTCAATACCGTGTTTTGAAAGGTTCAACAAAACTTCTGCCTGAACTTCTTTTGCTCCGAATTTATCACTCAGAAATGAAGACTTTACCCGAACATCATTTAGTATTTCATTGGAGTAAAAATCGTAATATCCGTTAATTCCGAAACGATTGGTTTTCTGCTGCAAATCAGTTTCAGAGAGAGGATTAAAAGCGTAAATTCCGTAATAATTATAATCATTCAAAGTGAAATCTGCATTTAAGCCGAATTTTCCCTGTTCTCCATAATTATTTATAAATGCACCAATATTTGCCGAACTCTGCTTAGAATCCCAATCATAATCGTTTTTCAAACCCGATGTAGAAAGGAAATGTAAATCTGCTCCGATTTCCATTTTGTTTTCAAGAGTTGTAGAAATATTGCCATCTGCCAAAATTTTCCCGTAATTTCCCATTCCGATTTGGAAATAATTTCGCAGATAATCCGCATCAAATTTCGGGGAAATATCTTCTCCCTGAATGGAGGAAGTAGTAAAATCCGAAGCGGCGGGAACATCGACAATATTGTATTTCAACGAAAGTGAATCCTGAGTTTTCTTTTCCTTCGGCGGATAATTTTTTTCAACAGCAACGGAAGTTTTTTTCTTCTCTATTTTTTTGAGTTCCGGTTCTCGTTTTCTGTCAAGAATCAGTTTTTCTTCTTTGATTTGTGCTCCCAATTCAGAAATCCCGATTGTTCCCAAAACTCCGATAATTGCTATATATTTTAGTTTATTCATTTTTATGTTAACAAATTTTATATTATTTAATCTGTTTCTTCACTTCTTTTGCTTCCGCAACAATTTCAGGGAAATCGCCGTAATTAGCAATAA
>CAZHFE010000002.1:62602-92970 GCA_964532055.1 uncultured Kaistella sp.
TTCACTTCTTTTGCTTCCGCAACAATTTCAGGGAAATCGCCGTAATTAGCAATAATTTGGTCGCAGGTATAACTTGCTTGATAATTGTCTTTCAAACCGATATAATTTTTCGCCATTAAAACCAACGATTTTGCACCCCAATATTCTTCGGAAGCGTAATTATTTGCCAATTTGAAAATGGTTTCGTTGCTGGTTTTAAATGCTTTCGCTTTGTTCTGATAAAATGCTTTTGCATAAAGAGATTCTGCGGCGACTTCGGTATTCGCTGATTTTTCCAAAGCAGAATATGCTGCTTTTGCATCGCTATCTTTTCCGTTTTTCATCATGCTTCTCGCTTTTATCACTTTTGCCTGTTCAATAACAGAAGCAGAATTTTTCGGATTTTTCAACACCAAATCTGCAATCGTTTCCGCTTTTCTGAAATCTTTTTCATCGGCATAAATTTTCATCAATTCCAAATTAGCAAAGTTTTTCACATTCACACTATTAGAATCTGAAAGGGATTCAAGATATTTTTTGGCTTCTTTCGTATTGTTTTGAGCAAGATAAATCTGGGTGATTCTGGTTTGTGCATCTTCCTGATAATCGTTTTGCACATTGGCTACATCTTGCAAAATCAGCATTGCTTTTGCTGCGTTTTGCGTTTGGTAATAACTTTCTCCCAATTCGTACTGTGCTTGGTAAAGTCCGTCTCCTGTAGGATTTTGCGTTAAATATTTCTCATACAGCGGAATGGCTTTTTTGTAATCTTTCGCTGCGTAATAATTTTTCGCCGTATTCAGATTGATTTCGTCAATTTCCGAAGCATCGATTTTCACGCCTAAACTTTGGGCAAAATTCTGATAACCTGCAATATCATTCTTCTTCATAAAAAGCGGACGAGATGCCTGAACAATTTTTCCTGCGAATACCGTATTTTTATATTGATTTCCGAGAGATTTCAGTTCAGAAAGTGCTTTTGAATCTTCATTTTGGTCGATATAATTTTGAGCACGGTAAATTTGTGCATTGGCAACCAAGTCTTTATCGGTGCTTGTTTTGATGACCTGCGAAAAATATTCGTTGGAGTTTTTGTAATCGTCATTGGCTGCATAAGAAGTTGCTATTTCATATTGTGCATCATCTGTATATTCCGAGTTTTTATATTGGTTCAGCAATTTTTTAAGCGTAGAAATTTTTGCTTCTGTATCTCCTTTAAAACCTAAAGCCATTGCTTTCTGAAACAACGTATAATCGTCGGCATTTTCAGTTTTATCGTAAATTGCTATCGCTTCATTTAATTGATTATCTGCATAATAAGTATCTGCTAAACGAAGTTCGGCATCATTTTTAAATTCAGGTTTTGGGTTTTTCAGATATTCTAGAAAATACTGTTTCGCTTTGTCGAATTTTTTCGATTTAAAATATGCATATCCCAAATCATAACTCAACTGCTGTTTTTCGGGGAAATTTTCGTTGAGTAGTTTTTCGTATCGTACAATCGCAGAAGGATAATTTCCTTTTTGATAATACGTTTGAGCAAGCCAATACAATGCTTTGGAATTAAATTCTTTATTGATGTTAAATTCTAAACTTCTCAGCAAATATTTTTCCGTTGCATCGAGATTTCCTTTATTAAATTCTTCTGCTCCTAATAAATACGAAACTTCTTGGTCTATTTTATCGGTTTCTTTTGTAGAATTCGGCATTTTGTCTATCGCCGCCAAAGTTCCTTTATAATCGCCGGAATACAGATAAGATTTTACCAAAAGTGGCTTCATTTCAGAAATTTCTGATGTTTGTGGATATTTAGTAATATAACTTTGAATAATATTTGGTGCAGATTCAAACGGATTACCAATGTCATAACTCAATTTAGCATATTGTAAATGAGCAAGTTGCTGAACTTTAGCATCATAATTCATTTGATAAGCCGAACGAAACGCGGAAAGTGCTTCCTGCTTTTTCCGAACTTCCAGATACGCATTCCCGAGTTGGTAATATGCGTTTTGTGAAATTTCTGAATTACTGTTTATCAACTGATTGTAGTAAGAAACTGCTTCATCATATCTTTTGAGTTTTGCAGAAACAAATCCCATTTCGTACAAATCGCTTTCAGACGGAGTTTGCTTACTTTCCAGATAATTTTTGAGATGAGGATACGCCGCACTGTATTCACCTTTCATAAAACAACTTTCACCGATAATCTTGTGAACTTCGGCTTTGTAATCGGAAGAAATCGGCTCGTTTAGCAAAGAATTTCCTTCAGAAATCGCTTTATCATAATCTTTATCGTTAAAATACATTTGCACATAATACGGCTTTACCAAACGTGCATATTTCTCGTTGTCTTTGATTTGGTCAAAATAAGAAAATGCTTTATCATTTTGTTTATCAGCATAATACAAATGTCCCAACATATAAGCAATGTCATTTTTATCGTTTTCTAAAGAGTTATTATATGCTTCATTTAATGCTTCAATTGCACCGTTAGAATCTCCGGTCATAAATTTTGCGTAACCCAACTTCATCACATACTGTGTATTTTCATCTTTTGAAAGTTGGTACTGATTGACGTTTTTCAGCATTTCCAGTGCTTTGCCAAAATCTTTTTGGGTAAGGTAATAATCAGCCAGCGGAAGATTTGCCTGTGCAAAATATGCCGAGTTAGGATATTCTTTCATAAACGCTTCCAAACCTTTTTCTGCATAGTTCTTCTGTAGGATTACACCAATCACATTGTCAAAAAACTGAACTGCTTCTTTTTTTGAGTTTGAAATTTGCTGATTATAGAAATATTGTCTTGCATATTCAAACTGCGAAGCATTGTAAATTTTGCTTTGGTAAAGGTTTTCGGCAAGATTGACACGATAATTTTCGTGGTCGCTGAAAAATCGGGATTGTTGTGCTTCGGAAAATCCGTAATAGAAAATTGAAACAGCAACGATTATTTTTTTTGAATTCATTGAGATATTCTGTTTTTCCTTAAAAAACTTAAATTTTGTCAAAATTAATGGTGAAAAGTTATCCACGATTAAGCAACGAAAATATTGAAAACATATTGTACATACAATACTTTTTTACATATTGTTAGTTTGTGGATAATTTATATTTTGAAACAATATCTATCTGAAAAATTTTATGAATTTTCGGAATAAGAATTTTGTAAATAAAAATTATTCTTATTATTCCTATTTATATTATGTTTAAATGTTTTTTTCAAAGAAGTAATTCTTTTTGATTAAATTTTGTAATTTTGATTAAATGAGTTGTTTTGTTTATATACCAAAAATATTAATTGCCACCATATTTTTATTTCCGGTGAATGACCTGCTTTCTCAGAATTCAAAATATAAGGAATACGACTCTCTTCTTTCATGTAAGTCCAAGCAAATGGTGCTGGAAAATGTGCCGCAGGATAAAATCATTCTTTGGAATCAACAAATGCTCCAAAAAATGGAAAAAGAAAATTACCCTCGAGGAATTATTTGGGCACATATTAATCTGGCTAATTATTATTGGAACTCAGGAGATACGGAAAAAAGCATTGAGCATCTGAATGCTGCCGAAAAACTTTCTGCCGAGAACAAAACTGACTTTTATACAATTGCCAGAATTTATCAGGAATATTCGCAGGTGTTTTATGTAATGGATATTTATGACACAGGTTTAAAATATAATTCCAAAGCTGCTTACTATGGAAATAGAATTGAAAATAAAGACAAGAAAAATAAATTCCTGAGCTATGTTTACAGTGTAAGAGCAAATTTTCATTATGAAACAAAAAATCCGGACTCTGCACTTATTTATTTGCAAAAATCATCCGGATTGTATAAAAGTGCGAGCATTTTTTCAACAATTGCAAACCACTATATCGAATACAAACCAAACCAGGATTCTGCCAAGCTATATTTAAGTCAGGCGTTAGAATTGCTGAATGAGCAAAAGGATAAGATCAATAGCTACCGGTCCTCTATTATTTTTTACTATTACGGGCAATATTACTATAAGGAAAAAGAGTATGGAAAGTCTATAGAATATTTGGAAAAGGCACTCAGTTTTACAAATAAATTCAAAAATCCTGTGCATCTACAGAATATTTATAAGCTGATGACATTGTGCTACAAGAATTTAAGAAATACAGAAAAGGAAAAAGAATATCTGGAAAAATATACAAAGCTGACTGATAGTATGAAGCTGGATCAGTCCAAAGGAATGGATCTGACTTTAAAAAAAATTCAAAATGAAAAAGATAATGAAACAGAGAAGAGCAGGCGGAAAAATAATATTCTTCTTTCGGGAGCATTCATATTAGCGGTAAGCATTATTTTTTTATATTATTTATATTATATAGGTAAAAAACGAAAAAAAATAATTTCTGAAAAAGAAGAAGTGATCTATCATAAAGACATTGAAACAAAAATACTGGAAAAGAAAGTATCTGGTATGTTTGAAGTTTTGGTTGAAATGGCAAAGAAGAATGATAAAAGCTTCCTCATAAAATTTCAGGAAGTTTATCCCGGTTTCATAAAAAAACTATTAGAGATCAATCCTGACCTCACACAGTCCGATCTTATTTTTTCAGCATACATTTTCCTGGGGTTTTCTTCTAAGGAAATTGCTTCCTATACATATACCGAGCATCGTTCTATGCAAACCAAAAAAACAAGGCTTAGAAGAAAACTAAACCTTGATTCTGATATAGATTTATATATATTCTTTAAATCCGGTTTATAATTCTTATTTTACTATTGTTCATTTTTTTAGCAAATAACGCCTGACAAACAGCATTTTATAAAATGCTGTATCTGTGCTGTATCTGCAAATTTGCCTGAATATGGGTTCTCGTTACATATTTGCAGAACTAAATAATGAAAAAAATGAACAACAAAGTATTTTTATCTATTTTTTTGGTTTTCACAATTTATGGATATTCTCAGGTTGGGATTAATGAAACCAATCCTTCTGCCACATTAGACATCAAATCAAAAGGTAATACTGGCTCAACAAAAGCATTAGAGATTAACAATTCTGATGATCTGGAGATGGTAACGGTTCTGGACAATGGAAATGTTGGGATAAATGTCCCTGCACCCACAGCAAAACTACATACCAACGGAACCGTAAGATATGAAAATCTGCCACAGGTTTCTAGCAGTATCAATCCACTGGCAATTGATGCCAATGGTTATGTAGGAACTTATACATCTTCTGTGCTTTATTCCTATTTGTCTATTGATACTTCGCAAAGCACCAATAATTTTTCTCTTTCTAGCACAGGAATATATTACAGTTTCCCGTTCTTATCATCCGGAATTATTCATAATTCTTTAGGTATTACACTGGGAACAGATGCGGCGGCTACGCTTACAAGAACAGTCGGGAATACAGACAATGTAACGAATATACTCTACATCACTATCCCGAATCCGGGAGTGTATAAGATCAATTTAAATTATTATACGGCGTGCACTGGTAATACGTCGGGATCTACCGGAGGGGCTAATTTTTTGGGTATTGGCACGGGTATATATAAGGCTGCTTCCGGCAGCACCGCCTATACGGAGATTACCACAATTCGTAATAATGCGCATCCTCTTCGAAATAGCAATGGCACACTGAACAGTCCGGGACAGTATAATTATCCTTCCCCTAACAATGTCTTCTCTATCTTGGAAACTACGGCTTCCAATGAAAAGGTCGCTTTGTTTGTCAATTGGGGCACCTCAGATCAGTTCAATACCAATGTATGCTCGCTTTCGGCACCTTCAGGTTTGGATAGAAAGGTTACCCTTATTGTTTCAAAATTATAAAGAAAAAAGAAGATATGAAAAATTTGATCATTGTATGCCTTCTGCTTTCTTATCCATTTAAAGCGTTTGCACAAAAAGATAAGGTAGGAATTAATACCGCTTCCCCATCAGCGACGCTGGATGTAGTTTCTAAGGAAAACACCAATAATACGAAAGCAGTGAAAATCAGCAACAGTTCTGCTGCTGAACTTTTAAAAGTTACAAATGCCGGAAACACGGGAATTAATATTAGCACAGCAACACCGGACGGAAAATTGGTGGTGGACGCTGCAAATGCGTTGAACATCCGGCATCAAAACCTCCCTGTGCTGAACAGTATTGATTATACACCGCCGTTCAATCCGCTGAGCGTATTGTCAGATGGCGCTATGGTTGGAAATACATTCTCAGTCAAGTATCTGTATTATCAGAGTCCGGCTAATTACCCCTCAACATATGATGGCAGTACCAGTAGTGGAGGATTTTCGTTATCCGATTCCAACACATACATTAATATTCCTGTAAGAAATGACGGTGGGCTGAAAGGAAATTCCCTTGGGGTTACTTTCGGGACAGATGCTTCTGCAACAGTAAATGGTAATGCTGTAAGCAATGTAAGCTATATGGTCATACCGACTCCCGGAGTTTATCAGGTAGAGTTTTACGGAACGGTAAGATGCAACAGGTATATGAATACTCAAAACTATTCACTCTCAGGGCAAATGCAGGTAAACAACATTTTTGCTACCGCTGTAGGAAATGTCTATACTGTTAGTAATCTTTCCAGGGGATTATTAAACGCATTCCGGGCATCAAATGGAACTCTTAGCAATACAAGCTATTCGTATGCTAATCCTCAAGTGTATACATTGGTGTTACAAACAACCGAAATCAATCAGAAGATAGGGTTGTTTCTGCAATATGTAAGTGGGGAGCCCAATCAGTTCACACACGGCGAATGTCTTTTTAACAAACCTGTTGGTGCAAATATGAGCTATTACCTGATTGTTACAAAAATGTAAGACCAGCATTAATTAAACCAAAACAATAAATAATGAGAGCTTTAATTATCTTTTTTTCAATATACCTCAGCGGTTTTTCATTCGCTCAGGTCGGAATCAACACGACGAATCCCAAAGCAACTTTGGATGTTGTAGGAAAGCCCACTGACCTTACACTGACCGATGGATTTATTGCTCCGAGGCTGAAAGGCTCTGAGCTGAAAGTCAAAGATTCTAAATATACCAGTGATCAAACCGGAGCTATCGTTTATGTTACCGAAGCATTGGCACCTGCTGATACTACAGCCAAAACAGTAAATGTCACAGCCACAGGATATTTTTATTTTGATGGTGCGGTTTGGCAGAAATTTAATTCTGCTTCAGGAAGTTCTTCCATTACCGCAGATAATGGCTTAACAAAAACTACAGATAATATCCAGTTGGGAGGAGATTTAACAAAATCAACAGCTATCGGCACTTCTGCTATAAATACGCTAAAAATTACAGGTTTGCAGTCCTCATCAGGAGCTGAAAATAATGTTGTAATAGATTTATTCACGGGAACTCTAAAGTATTCACCCACTGTTGCAGAACCGCTATTTCATGCGAAACTGGCCGCAAATCAAACCAGCCTTACAGGAACAGCTACTATTTTTTTAGGAGCTCCGGAAGCAACTTCTTCCTTATATTCTTATAATACTTCTACCGGTATTATGACATTCAATGTCGCTGGCAACTACTTGGTAATGATGCAAATGAGCTTTAGAAACGTTGCGGCTAATGATCAGCTTATTATAGGAATGTGCCAGTCAGACAATACATTTATAAGCAGAGGCAGTACAAGAGTAGCAACTACCATCCCCGCTTCAGCCACTGTTGGGCAAATTCACCAGTACAATACAGTGATTTCCGTTACTGCCGGTCAACAATTACATTTTGCTGCCCGATCTGCAAATACATATGCACTTCTAAAAGATGAATCAGGTACAACCGGTACAGGAAATGTGAGTAACATAACAATTATTAAGTTATAAAAATCAATTGAATTTCAAAGAAATCCATATCGGTACTTTAATCAACCAGACTATTGCAGAACGCGGGATAGAAATAGCCCGCATCTGTAATTTTTTGCAATGCTCAGAAGAGGAAATAGCTGCAATGTATCTGCAAAAAAGTCTGGATACGGAAATTCTTTTGAAATGGAGCAAGCTGTTGGAGTATGATTTTTTCCGGCTATATACCCAGCATTTGATATTGTATGCTCCGCCAGCGGCGGAAGACAGATCTGGAAATCAAAGAACAAAGTTGCCTCAGTTTCGCAAGAATATTTATACAAAAGAGATCATTGCTTTTATCCTAAAAGAAATTGAATCAGGTAAAATGACCAGGAATCAGGTAATAGAACGTTACAGGATTCCGAAGACCACCTTATATAAATGGATAAGTAAGTATAGTAATAAAGATGAAAATAAGTAATGAGAAGAATATTAAGACAACAATATATGGTCTTTTATTTATTCTGCTTTCGGATGCTTTCTTCCTGGTATTTTCTGGGGAATTATCGGTGACAGCACGTATAACATCATTGGTATTGGGTATTTTGATCTTCGTATGGATTGTATGGAGGTTTTCATATTAAAAATTGTGATACTAGAAATATCCGAATACTTCATTTCACTCAAGTCCAGACACCCGTATTTTCAGAGTAAGACAGTACAGTCTGTTTTAGAAGTTCCTATGGGAAAATTAGAATTATGTAAAATAGAAAAAGGACTATTATGGAATTTTTTTATCATTATGAGGATTAGAAGCAAAAGAGATTTTTATTACCGGACGGGGGTTCTTTCTAAAAACAAATTAAAGATTACAACAGGATTTTGAACAATATAAAAACACAGTCAAATGAAAAAGCCTGATTATAAAAATATCTACACCGATATTTTACATCAAAATCCACATAAAATGGAAGAATGCAGATCATTCCTCAATAAAAAAGAATGGTCTGTTTTGGACATCATAGAACTCAACCGGAGGATTTTCGGAACTCCGGATAAGGAAACCTTTGCAGAAAATCAAAAGCACCGTTCATACAGCAGTACCGATATTTTCCGGATACTGGATTATCAGAGACAATATGCACTCAACAACAGTCAGTTGGCAATCCATTTCAGTATAAGCAGAAATACTATTGCCAAATGGAAAAAAACATTTTTATTATAGAATATTAATATCAAAAAAACGAAGTTCCATCCAACAAGGAAAAGAAAACTTTCAATCCGCTTTATCAATTGTAGAAAAGGAATTCTCTTTTTTTCTTTTCCACATTAAATATATTATATGAGTAAGATATAATTGAGCGTTTCTGACCGAAGAAAACTTTTATATCCATATTTTTCCTACAAAATGTTTCAACAAATCACCAAGCTCTCTTCCAAAAAATATTTTCAGTAAAAATCAAAACCAGCAAAATTTTATTACATTTGTTTTTATTACCTATAAAAAAACAAACTAAAATATATGAAATTCTCAGATTTACTCAGAAAAAAAACAGTTCACGATATTCTTAATCAGGTTTCAAAAGACGACAACAAATCTTCTCTGAAAAGACATTTAACAGCACGGGATTTAACAGCTTTTGGAATTGCCGCCATTATCGGAGCGGGAATTTTCAGCACCATTGGGAAAGCAAGTTTCGACGGAGGTCCTGCTGTGATTTTCCTTTTTGTATTTACTGCTCTTGCCTGTGGATTTGCCGCTTTTGCTTATGCCGAATTTGCATCAATGGTTCCGGTTTCTGGGAGTGCTTATACGTATTCTTACGTTGCTTTCGGTGAAGTGATTGCGTGGATTATCGGTTGGGCTTTAATTATGGAATATGCGGTGGGAAATATTACGGTCGCCATTTCGTGGAGCGATTATTTTACCGGACTTCTTGATAGTATTATCCATACATTAAATTCTAAATATCATTTAAATTTAAAAAACATTCCGCAATGGATGCAAATGGATTATCTCTCTGCTTTCAAAGGATACAATGAAGCAACGGCATTAATGAACGGCGGAAAATCTTTCAGTGAACTTTCGGACGACAGCTTGAAAAATGCTTACACAGCGTGGACAACTTCGCCAACTTTGGGTTCGCTTCATTTGGTGGCTGATTTACCGGCACTTCTCATCATCATCATCATTACTTATTTGGTTTATCGCGGAATGAAAGAATCCCGAAATGCAAGTAATTTGATGGTGGTTATCAAACTCTGCGTGATTCTTCTCGTGATTGCAGTCGGGATTTTTTATGTAGATACCGATAATTGGAATCCTTTTGCTCCGAACGGAATGAATGGTGTATTAAAAGGCGTTTCCGCAGTTTTCTTTGCGTATATCGGTTTCGATGCGATTTCTACAACGGCGGAAGAATGTAAAGACCCGCAAAGAGATTTACCGAGAGGAATGATGTGGGCAATTATTATCTGTACGCTTTTGTATATTGCAATTGCATTGGTTTTAACGGGAATCGTGAATTATTCGCTTCTTAAAGTCGGCGACCCTCTCGCTTATGTTTTTCATCAAATAGATTTGAAATGGATGTCGGGAATTGTCGGTGTAAGTGCCGTAGTTGCAATGGCTTCCGTATTGTTGGTTTTCCAAATGGGACAACCGAGAATCTGGATGAGTATGAGCCGCGACGGTTTGCTTCCGAAAAAATTCTCAAAAATCCACCCGAAATACAAAACGCCGTCTTTTGCAACGGTAGTTGTGGGTTTTGTAGTGGCAATTCCTGCGTTGTTTATGAATCTGACAATGGTAACGGATTTGTGCAGTATCGGGACTTTGTTTGCATTTGTTCTGGTGTGTGCAGGAGTTTTGGTTTTGCAGAATAAAAAAGATATTCCGAGAGGGAAATTCCGTGCTCCGTATATCAATTCAAAATATATTTTTCCGCTGATGATTTTGACGGGATTGGTTTTGGCTTTTACCGTAAACAAGCAATCTACAATGGATTTTTTGACCAACAAAGAGCAGATTAATTTACCGGAAAATATTGTAACTTCCCTTTCCAAAGAAGAAAGCAAAAAAGTATATGATTTCTTGATACCGCTGCAAAAAGAAAATGCAACCAACGATATTGAAGAAATGCTGAGTTCCTACAAAAATGAAGCGGAATATAAAAATATTGTCAACCAACTTCCGATAGATGATTCTTTGAAGTATGAAAGCGGATTTCAATTATTCAAACACAAAATTCCGATGTGGATTTTCTTTATTGTAGTGATGGGACTTTTGGTTTGGAGTTGGAAAGAAAATCTCTCACTGATTCCACTTCTCGGTTTGACTTGCTGTCTGTATATGATGGCGGAACTAAGTGTCTGGAACTGGATTTATTTCGGAATCTGGCTAGTCATCGGATTGATTATTTATTTTTCTTACGGGTATAAGAATAGTAAATTGAGGAGGATATAATATATTCCGATCTTGAGTGTAACCAAACATAAATAACCAAAAAATGAAAAGAGTAATTGCAGCACTCAATATGACAATTGACGGATTTTGCGACCATACAGCAGGAATTCCGGACGAGGAAATTCATCAGCATTACACAGAATTATTGAGCAAAGGAGATGCAATACTATATGGCAGAACAACGTATCAGTTAATGGAGTTTTGGCGAACATTTATAGAAAATCCCTCCAAAGAAAAATCAATGAACGATTTTGCTATTGCTATTGACAGCATTCCGAAAATTGTTTTCTCTCACACGCTCAAAAATATAGATTGGAAAAGTGCAACTATAGCAAATCGGGATTTGAAAGAAACTGTTTTAGAACTCAAACAATCTAAAAATAGCGGGAATAAAGATATTTTTGTCGGAAGTCGCAGTTTAATTATACAACTCCTGAAACTTAATTTGATCGATGAACTGCAACTTTGCATACACCCAATTGTTGAAGGTAAAGGATTGCAATTATTTGAAGACATCAATGACAGGATTATTTTTAAACTTTCAAAAACGAAAATATTTAATTGTGGTACGATAATTTTGTATTATCAACCGATAAACAAATAACAAAAAATAACGCACTTTCTTTGGTGCGTTATTTTTATTATTTCCATTTCTTAAAAATGATCGTGAGAAGTTGGCGGTGGTGGAAGTTTCCCCTTATTTGCTTCCTCAATTTTTTGTGTTGCAGCCATAGAAACCACCAAATCATTTAGCATAGAACTTGCCGCACTTGGCGAATTGGGTAATAATACCAAATTGCTTCGGTTGCTTGCTCCGATAGAATGCAGTGTATCATAATGCTGTGTAACCACAATAAGTGCAGATGCTTCCTGTGCATTAATGTTGGCTGCGTTCAGCATTTTTACAGATTCTTCTAAACCTTTTGCAATTTCTCTTCTTTGATCTGCGATACCTTGTCCTTGCAATTTTTTAGATTCTGCTTCTGCTTTTGCTACAGCAACAATTCTGATTTTTTGTGCTTCAGATTCATATTCTGCAGCGGTTTTTTCGCGTTCAGCAGCATTAATTCTGTTCATGGCGTGTTTCACCTGTTCATCTGGATCTATGTCTGTAACCAACGCTTTGATAATATCGTAACCGTAACTCTGCATCGCTTCCTGAAGTTCTCCTTTTACCGCAATCGCAACATCGTCTTTTCTCACAAAAACGTCATCTAATTTCAGTTTCGGAACTTCTGCACGTACTACATCAAAAACATAAGAAGTGATTTGGTTTTCAGGATTTTCTAGTTTGTAAAAAGAATCTGCAACCTGCTCTTTAATTACTTGATACTGCACAGAAACTTTCATTCTGATAAAAACATTATCCAAAGTTTTGGTATCTATGATTACGTCCAACTGCTGAATTCTCAGATTCATTCGTTTTGTAACCTGGTCGATGTACGGAATCTTGAGATGCAATCCTGAATGACGCACCGAATGAAATTTACCGAGTCGCTCTATAATTGCGGCAGTTGCTTGCTTCACCGTAAAGAAAGAAGCAAATAACGTAACCAATCCGAAAAAAATAATTATTCCTAAATAAGCCATCATAAAAAATTTAAAGGGTTAAAAAAATTTGTACTGAAAGATACAAAAAAAATTTTGAAATGAGCAATATCAAGGTGTAAGGTTACAAGTTTAACTTCGTGATTCCTTCTTCCAAATTTTAATCGTCATCAGAAGAAAAAATCCCATTTAAAAGCGAAGTGATGAGAGATAAGCAAATGCTGAAAATAAACGCCCACCAAAATCCGTCAATATGCATTCCGGTTACGAAATTTGTAGCAATTAATATAATAACTGCATTGATTACCAATGAGAAAAGCCCGAGTGTAATGATGGTTAAAGGTAATCCTAAAATTGAAAGTACTGGTTTTACAACAAGATTCAAAACCGCCAAGACAACAGCAAATATAATTGCTGTAGTAAAACTGTCAAAACTGATTCCGGGGAGAACACGTGGCAAAAAGTACGCTACAATTGCGGTAACTAAAAGTTTGATAATGAATTTCATCGTTTTATTTTTTAGAAAAATCTGCTGCTTATTCCGTACTTAAAAATTCTACCAGTTTGCTGTTTCTTTTCTTCGGCTAATCATGCCGTCAACAGAAAACCGACCTCCACCGAAAGCTAAAATCATCAAACAAATAGCGAGATAGAGCAAACTCAATTCTTTTTTGTCAAAAGAATCTGCAGCATGCACAACCAATCCTGCAACGACCATTGCAAAAGCGATGAAAAAAGCCGCCCATCTTGAAAACAAGCCCAGAATCAGAAAAATAGAACATACAAATTCTGCAAATACCGCAAAGATTAAGGAAATTTTCGGACCAAAACCAAGAAAATTGAAAAACTGAATTTCTTCGCCGGAAAGCAGCATCTGCAGTTTCGGATAACCGTGTGTAAGCATCGCAAATCCTACGTAAACACGAACCAGCAAAAGAACCGTATCACTGATCGCAGCGTTGGTTTTTATAGAAGTAAGAAAATTCATACAAAGCAATTTTTTACCAAAGGTATAAAATAAGTTTCTGAAAACCTGCTATATGAAAGAAATTTTTAACGATAACCGAAGTTTTTCAAATCTCTTTCGTTTTTTCTCCAGTCCTTTTTCACTTTTACAAATAAATTCAGGTGGATTTTTTTACCTAAAAATTTCTCCAAATCCAATCTTGCTTCTGTTCCAACTTTTTTTATCGCATCTCCTTTATGACCAATGATAATGCCTTTCTGCGTATCGCGTTCCACATAAATAATAGAATCGATGAAGATGATTCCCTCTTTCTCCCTGAACATTTCCGTAACCACTTCCACCGAATATGGAATTTCTTTTTCGTAATTCAGCAGGATTTTTTCACGTACGGTTTCGTTTACAAAAAATCTTTCAGATTTGTCAGTAAACTGCTCTTTATCATAATACGGCGGATTTTCGGGGAGTAAAGATTTCAGCTTGGGCAAGATGATTTCTGTATTAAAATTCTTCAAGGCGGAAATGGGCAGAATCTCGGCTTTCGGGATTTTCGTATGCCAGAATTCTATCGTTTTTTCCAGCTCTTGCTGATTAGAAATATCAATTTTATTAATGAGAATCAAAACCGGAACAGGAATTTTGTTGAGCTTCTCCACCAAAAACTCATTGGGTTCGGTTTTATCGTTAATATCCACAATGAAAAGGAAAACATCGGCATCTTGCAAAGAATCTTTCACAAAATCCATCATTTTTTCCTGTAATCCGTATTTTGGTTCTAAAACTCCGGGAGTGTCGCTGAAAACAATCTGCAAATCGTCTTCATTATAAATCCCGAAAATACGGTGTCTTGTTGTCTGTGCTTTTTGTGTAACAATCGCCAGTTTTTCTCCCATCAACTGATTGAGAAGGGTTGATTTTCCCGCATTCGGTTTCCCGACGATATTTACAAATCCTGCTTTGTGTGGGTTCAAAGTTGTGAATTTAAGGTTTAAACTTTTTGCAAAGTTAAGAATAAAGAAACATATTATGGCTTAAAAACCACTGGAAGAATTTCTGATGCTCTCAAACCGAATTTTTTAATTTCTTTACTTGAAAATTTTTTGGAATAAAAATTTATATCTGTCTTAAAACCAACAGATTGTAATCTTTCAAAATAATCCATTCCGTACCAGCGAACGTGGTCGTACTGCCCAAAAAGTTTTTGTCTTTCTTCCGGTTCTGTAATCGTAAAATCTTCATAAGTTTTCTCTAAAGAATTCTTCATCGGCACTTGCAAAATTCCCCATCCTCCTTTTTTCATCACCCGGAAAAGTTCGCTCATCGCTTTTCTGTCGTCTTCAATATGCTCTAAAACGTGGTTACAAAAGATAACATCAAAACTTTCATCTTCAAAAGGTAAATCCAAAATATCGGCTTTCACATCTACAATTGGCGAAAATAAATCTGCGGAAATATAATCCAAATTTTTCATTTTCTTAAATTTCCTGAGAAATTCCTGTTCCGGGGCAATATGCAATACTTTATAATTTTTAATAAAAAAAACGGTTTCGTTTTGCAGATACAGCCACATTTGGCGATGACGTTCCAAACTCAACGTTCCGGGAGAAAGTGCATTTTCACGCTGTTTTCCGTATCCGTAAGGTAAAAATTTCCGGTAAGATTTTCCGTCAATTGGGTCTGTAAATTTACTCCCTTTGAAAAAAAGATAAATCAACGGACGAAAGAAAATGCTTAACCTGATAAGCAATGGTCTCGGAATTTTGTTAAGGAGAAATTTGGTGAGGGTTTTCAATTTTGTTTTTCTGCTTTTTCTGTTTTTTCGTGTTTTTGTGAAGCGGCGAAGCCGCGAAATGTTGGTAGAAAATATGTAGATATTAAAGGAGGTGCGAAGCACCGACATATTGGTTTCAAATTAATTCATTAAAAATATATTCTTCGTTGTATTCCACATCAAATTTCTGTAAAAATTCCAAATATTCTTCCCGAAATGATTTTTTATGATGATGTTTTTCCTGATTTTTTATATAATTTATAACGTTTTCTATTTGAGATTTTCCGTAAGAAAAAACACCATAACCTTTTTGCCATTCAAATCTTACAGGCAAAAATTTCTTTTCATTAATCCATTTTGAAGAATTCGACTTGATGTCGTTTACCAAATCTGCAACAGATTGATGTGTCCGAAAGCCAACTAAAATATGAATATGGTCTTCTACTCCGTTAATTGATAATAATTTGTGTTTATTATTTTGAACAATTCCGGTAATATATTTATACAATTCTTCTTTAAAATCTTTCTGAATCAAAGCATCTCGAAATTTTACCGCAAAAACAAATTGCAGGTGGATTTGTGAATATGTTGCATTTGATTCTGCCATAATTTTACCAAGATTTCAGTGCTTCGCACCTTTTCTTTCGATGATGCGATATTTCTACTACTACTACCAACATTTCGCGGCTTCGCCGCTCTTCATCTTATTGATAATGATATATTTATCATTCTACCGATATTTCGGAATTTCGTTCCTCAAAACAATTGGTTATCAATAATTTTCTACCAACATTTCGCGGCTTCGCCGCTCCGCTTTTTTGCAAAAAAAATCAAACAAATTCAGAAATCCATTTTAAACGGTTTTTCTTCTTCCGATGTAATTCCCAATGCTTCATAAACATAATCAAACGTGGAAAGAAGCACCGGTTTTCCACCGATAATACAGACATCGTGCTCAAAATGTGCAGACGGAGAATTGTCTTTGGAAGTTACTGTCCAACCGTCTTTATGAAATTTTACTTCGTGAGTTCCCATATTAATCATCGGTTCTATAGCGAGAACAATTCCGTCTTTCAGAACTTTTCCGCTGCCTTTTTTTCCATAATTAGGAACTTGAGGATCTTCGTGCATTTTTCTTCCCAAACCGTGACCAACCAATTCGCGCACCACTCCATAACCGTTCTTTTCACAATACTCCTGAATGGCATTGGAAATATCTCCTACTCTTTTTCCGCGAATACATTGCTCAATTCCTTTATACAAAGATTCTTTGGTAACTTTCAGCAGTTTTTTCTTGTCATCGGAAACTTCCCCTACTGCGAAAGAATAAGCATGGTCACCGTAAAAACCATTCATATAAACTCCGCAATCCACAGAAAGAATATCACCTTCTATAAGTGGTTTATCATTCGGAATCCCGTGAACAACTTCTTCATTCGGCGAAATGCACAAATTTTTCGGGAAACCGTACATTCCCAAAAATGCAGGTTCACCGCCGTTATCACGGATAAATTCTCCGCCGAGTTTATCGAGATGATTAGTCGTAACGCCAGGTTTTATTTCTTTGGCAAGAAGTCCCAATGTTTTGGAAACCAACTGTGCGCTTTCACGCATCAAACGAAGTTCGTCAAGTGATTTTAATTGAATCATTTTTCTTTATTTGCTGGAAGATGGAAGTTTGAAGCACGAATTTCCTTCCCGCTTCGTTCTTGTGACTTTTTTACCAAAAAAGTCCTTTTTTCTTATCTTTTTTCATTTTTGAATAAGCCAGAACTTCATTTCCTTCAATTCGGAACTCTATTCTTTCATTAATGATATTGTAGATTTCTCCCCATCCTGGAAATCCGCCGAGATTTCTGTCATCAATAAACAAATCTGCATCAATTTTTCGAGATGCTTCTACATGATCAAAGATTTCACCCTCAAAACTTGAGTTTACGGCATAGAATTCCACTCCATTTTTTCGGCAAAATTCTACCGCTTCATCTAAAGTTTTTCCATGCCGATACGTCCAGAGAATTAATCTGTAACCTTCTGACTGTAATTTTTTCAGCGTATCAAATACAAATGTTTTTGGTTTTCCGATTCCGGGATAAGCATCATCTACGATAGTTCCGTCGAAATCAATTGCTAGTTTTTTGTTGCTTTTCATCTTCTTATTTTAAGATTTTGCAAAGATAATAAAATTACAAAGCAGTTGACGAATCAGCTGCTTTGTTAAATGTAATGATTGATTTGGTTTTAAGATTTTACCCATTTAAACTGATATTGCAAATCGGGAGTTGCGATTCTGTCTGTAATTCTTTGTAATCTTGCAGGAAGTTTCATCAGATATTCCTGTGCTTTCTGCGCCTGTTCGTTCAATCCGGAAATGTGTTCGACTTTCCAATCGGTGAGCAGTTCTTTCAAAATATTGATATAATCTTGCCCTGTGTAAACCATTGCTCTTTGAGCGGCATCTGAAAAATGCTCCCAAAGTTCGCCCGCTTTTTGTCCGGATTCGCGCATTAAATGTGCAGGCATCACGATTTTTTTTCTCATCATGTCTTCAAAAGCCAGCATCATTTCAGATGGGTCGAGTTCGAAAATTCTAGTAACGAAATGTTTATATGCTTTCGCATGTCTTGCTTCATCTGCGGCAATCACACCACACATTTTTGCCAATTTGGTATTGCCGCTCTGCTTCGCCAAAGTACCTACTCTACGGTGCGAAATATTGGTTGCGGTTTCCTGAAAGCTAGTATAAACAAAGTTTCTATAAGGATCCATAGAAGTTCCCAAATCAAAACCATCTTGAATGAGATATTGAGTGGTGATTTCTATTTCACGCATATTAACTCTTCCACAGAGATAAAGGTATTTGTTGAGCAAATCGCCGTGTCGGTTTTCTTCTGCAGTCCAGCTTCTCACCCATTGCGACCAACCTGTTCTTTCTTCCTGATTGACTCCGTCAATACCCATAATCCACGATTCATAACTCGGCAATGCTTCTTCGGTAATACAATCACCGATAAGTGTTACAAATAAATCGTAACCCATTTCTTGTGCATAAGTTTGCAATTCTTCCACATCATGTTTAAAACTTTCTGCAGTCGGATCCGGCAAAAAATCTGAGGGCTGCCAAATTTTTTCCACAGGAGTTAAATATGAAGCAATGAAATCTCCCACCTCTTTCCCAAGATTTCTCATCACTTCTATTCTCACTAATTTATTGTACATTTTATCCTTTTAGATTTTCAGCAAATATAGTTCAAAAAATTATTATTTAATGCATGGTTTTTTTTGTATTGATGACTCTCATCAACTCACTAAAATTTCTCCGGTCATTACTTCCGGAACGGGAATCCCCATTACTTTGAGGATTGTAGGAGCAACATCGCCCAATTTGCCTGGCTTCAGATTCCAAACTCTATCTTTATCCATTACGATAAAGGGAACAAGATTGGTAGAATGCTGTGTGTTGGGTGTTCCATCGGGATTAATCATCACATCAGAATTACCATGATCGGCAAGAATAAAAACGGCATAATCATTTTCATAAGCAGTTTTTGCAATTTTACCGATACATTCATCTACGGTTTCAGCGGCTTTTACTGCGGCAGAAAAAACTCCGGTATGTCCCACCATATCTGTATTTGCTAAATTTAAACATATAAAATCTGCGGTTTTATTTTCGATTTCGGGAATGATTTTTTCGGTAATGTCATAAGCAGACATTTCGGGTTTGAAATCGTAAGTAGGAACTTCTTTCGGACTTGGACAAAGAATTCTTTTTTCGCCGATAAATTCCTCTTCGCGACCTCCGGAAAAGAAAAAAGTAACATGCGGATATTTCTCAGTTTCTGCAACTCGAATTTGCGTTTTTTTGTTTCTTTCGAGAATTTCGCCCATCGTTTCGTGCAAAATCTCTTCATCAAAAACCACATGCGCATTTTTGAAATCATTGTCATAATTGGTCATGGTTATGTAATAAAGGTCTAAATGATGCATTCCGTATTCTGGGCAGTCTGTTTGCGAAAGCACTTCGGTAATTTCTCTGCCTCGATCTGTACGGAAGTTGAAACAAAAAACCACATCGCCGTCATTGATTTTTGCAACCGGAAGATTTTCTTCACCCATGCAGATTATCGGTTTCAGAAATTCATCAGAAATATTGTTTTGATACGATTCTTCAATCGCTGCCAAAACATTGTAGGTATCTTCACCAATTCCGTTTACCATTGCATCATAAGCTAATTTCACTCTTTGCCATCTTTTGTCGCGGTCCATCGCATAATATCTTCCGATGACGGTTGCAAGCTTTCCGGTAGTCGCTTTCGTATGATGGAGCAAATCTTCTATAAACGCTTTTCCGGAGTGCGGGTCGCAATCTCTTCCGTCAGTAAAAGCGTGAACAAAAACTTTGTCATTCAGTCCGTATTCATAAGCAGCAGTAAGCAATCCTTTCAGATGATTGATATGCGAATGAACTCCGCCATCTGAAACCAACCCGATGAAATGAACTTTAGCATTGTTTTTCAGAGCATAATCAAATGCGTCAACAATCACTTTCTCTTTTCCTAAAGTTCCGTTTTCTACAGCAATATTGAGTTTAACCAAGTTTTGATAGACTACTCTTCCTGCTCCGAGATTCATGTGCCCTACTTCAGAATTTCCCATTTGTCCTGTAGGTAAACCCACTGCAATTCCGCTTGCTTCGAGTGTTGTATGCGGAAAATCACGAAAACAGGAATCCATAAACGGTATATTTGCTTGTGCAATGGCAGAAATTTTTGGGTCGGTTCCTAAACCCCATCCGTCGAGTATTGCTAAAATGGCTCTTTTTGACATTTTTAATGAAATTTTTATTTATTACAAAAGTAGAAAAAAGTTAGAAGATGGAAGATGGAAGTTTGCAGCAACTGAAATCTGAAACTTTCAACCTGCACAAAAAAAATGGAATATTTTCGTATTTTTCAACAAAAAAGAAATGAAGAAAAAACTGGTTGTACTTTCGGGAGCAGGAATTTCTGCAGAAAGCGGTGTAAAGACTTTTCGGGATTCCGATGGTTTGTAGGAAAATCACAGGATTGAAGACGTAGCAAGTCCGGAAGGTTTTGCAAAAAATCCCGAATTGGTTTTTGATTTTTACAATGCAAGAAGACATCAGTTGAATGATGTAGAACCCAATGATGCGCACAAAATTTTAGCGGAATTGCAAGAATATTTTGATTTGGAAATCATTACCCAAAATGTAGATGATATGCATGAAAGAGCCGGTTCAAAGAACGTTACATATCTTCACGGCGAAATGAAAAAAGCAAGACCTGTGAATTCTGACCAAAAAATAATTCTCTGGGAAAGGGATTTGAATTTGGGTGATTTAGATGATGAAGGAGTGCAACTAAGACCGCATATTGTTTGGTTTGGTGAAATGGTTCCGAAAATGAATAACGCGATTGCTATTACCGAAAAAGCCGATATTTTTTTGGTTATCGGTACTTCTATGCAGGTTTATCCTGCTGCAGGTTTAATACATTATGTACCTGAAAATTGCGAGGTTTTTGTGATTGACCCCAATTTGGAAAACAATTTTGTGAAGAACGAAAACTTTCTGAAAACCTCTGCAACAATAGGAATGAGAAAACTAAAAATGCTCCTCACGAAAAAAGAGTAACCAAATTGGTTACTCTTTCGCTGCTTTAAAAAAAATACTAATGAAGAAAGGTTATTAGTATAAAAAAAATCTTAGTCAAAGGTATTGGTTTTATGAATACCAAAAAAGGGTGAAAACACCCTTTTTTCATAAAAAAATTGAACCGGCTAAAAACCGATTCAAATAAATTTTTTCTTACCATTTGTTTTTCA
The DNA here is from genome assembly GCA_964532055.1 of uncultured Kaistella sp. Lineage (GTDB taxonomy): Bacteria > Bacteroidota > Bacteroidia > Flavobacteriales > Weeksellaceae > Kaistella. The sequence continues at coordinate 83,966 of CAZHFE010000002.1, forward strand.
CGCTACTCAAAATCTCTCTACTTTTAGAGTTCATTAATCCAAATTATGTTTTATGGCAAACAACACAATCCCTACTCTGGTTTTTACATTAATTTTATGGAAGATGGAATCTCTGTAACCATCTATTGTTCTGGGACTTGCACACATTTGCTCGGCAATTTCTTTATAGGTCATTTCAGAGCATGCAAGTTTTATAAATTCTAATTCTTTGTCTCTCAGATTCTTAATCATTTCATCTGCTGTCATTCCTTCTGACTTGATGTTGAGCAGCGTTTGAGAAACAAGGTCTGTATAAAATATGCCTTTTTCATGCACGATATTGATGGCTTCAAAAAGAATATCGGGCGACATATCTTTTAAAAGATAACCTTTTGCACCGGCTTTCAACATTCTGACAACAATATTTTCGTTATCTTCCATCGTTAAAGCAATTACTTTGATGTCGGGATAGCTTTTGGCAAGTTCGGCAGTGGTTTCAATGCCGTTTTTTATGGGCATATTGATGTCCATCAAAACAACTTCGGGTAAAACTTCGGCAGTTTGCAGCGTTTTCAGAAACTCATCACCATTGAAGCAGGTCATTATTACCTCGAAATCGGGATTCAGAGAAACCATGTTTTCCAAAGCTTTTGAAACCAATTTATGGTCATCTACAATTGCAATTTTTATTTTTTTCATGTCTGTTGTTTATTGTATCTGATTAAAATACTCGTCCCTTCATCAGGAACAGAACTGATATGAAATTCTGCACCAATGATTTTTGCACGAAACATCATATTTTTCAATCCGCTTCCGTCATTGGATTTGCTTTTGCTAAAGCCTATTCCTTTATCATTTACTGAAACTTCAATGAATTTTTGCTGGTTTTCAATAATCAATTCAACGCTGTTTGATTTGGAGTGCTTGATAACATTGTTAATACATTCCTGAACGATTCTGAACAAAATCACTTCGTGGTCGGGATTCATTTCAAAGTTGCGGTCATTAATTCTGGAATGCACAGCAAGAAGTTCTAATCTCTCGATGCGATGAATTTCTCTTTCAACGGAATCTATCAAACCAAAATGCTCTACTTGTTTGGTGATGAAGATTTTAGACAGATTTCTAATATCTTGTATGCATTCGCCGAGAAGCTCATTAATTTCGCGTGTGATGGTTTTTTCTTCACCTCCGTCAGAAAACAGAATTTTATTGGTCATTAAACGTGCCACAGAAAGTTTTTGTCCCAAATCGTCATGCAGTTCTTGACCGATATAATTAAGCGTTTGCTCTTTTATTTCAATCTGTGAAATAGAAAGCTCTTGCTCAAAAGATGCTTCTTTTTTCTGCTGATAAAGCAATAATTCAGACTTTTTTTTGATAAAAATTCCGTAGATGGAAACCATCATCAAAACCACAATCAGAATGATAAATGTGGAAAAAATTATTACAAAATCTGTTTCAGATAAATTCATTTTTCAACAAAAATTAATCTCCGCTTTTTGATTTAAAAATACCGAACAGCAATATACTATATCCTATTGTATTTATTAAAAAAAGTGTGGCAAAAAATATATTCAGATTCATTTTACTTGTTGCAATATTACTTACCACAAGCAAAGGCAAAACACCAAGATAAATAAGCAGCAAACTGATACAAACCCAAAACGGAAAATAGCGGTTCAATTTTAAAATATTGTCTGAATTGAATGTTTGCGACATAACCAAATAAATACTTCCCAAAAGCAAAATAGCTTCTGTAAAATAGCTGAAAATGTGTAGCTTGGTAAAAAAATCATCGACAAAAATGGCAAATAACAAATAACTGACAACAAAAACCGAAATGATGATTAAATTTATTTTTTTCAATATTTTACGCTGCAGGATATGGTGAAAATATAGGAAATACAAAAAAAATACAAAAAAATTTACTCCTATTGCATAAAATGCAAAGAAATTATAACGGTCTCTAATGAAAAACAAAAAATCGGTGCAAATTTCTATCGCTGTCAAAATACTAAAAGCAGCAATAAAATAACCAATGCTTTTGCCTAAGTTTTTTCTTCTTACAATCAAGAAGATTAATGAAATTATCATTAAAAATGTAACAAAAAAACTTGACAATTCTCTATTCCAAACCATATTTATAATTGATGTGTTTTTTACTTAATTCTTCGATGCAGCGCAGAAAAAATCTCTATGAACCACTACCACCTGCATGAGAAGGTGGTACAACATTCATATAATTCATACACGGGATTACTGATAAACCTGTATCTGCTGCATTATCCGGAGTATTTATTATTAGACGTCCTTCAGTATCGGTTTCATCTGAACTAATATTTTCATCTAAATCTACGGCAGAAAAGAAAATCGTTTGCCGACCCAAATAAGCGGGATTAATTTTAGAATCTGTTGAATTTTCGGGGTATTTGCCTAGAGTTACCTGAAATCCTTTATTTTGTATTCCCAATTTATTCATCTCATTTTCAATAAGTTGAAGATACTCTTTCAAAACATCAAGTTCTATAAGAAACAATCTGGAATCCGGTTCACTTGCTGGTCTTTGTGAGTTGATTGCTTTGTAATTGGTGCGTTTATATTCATTTACAAGTGACTCACATTGTGCTGATGAAATTAAGTGTTTTAATAAATTGCTCATAACTATTATTATTTTTTATAAGCAAATGTATAAGTTATCTTTTACACTCCAAAGGGTTAAAACACCCTATTTTCATATCTTTGCAAAACGATGGAAGATTTTAATTCAATAGAAAAAAATTATAAACTCGTGGAAACCAACATTCCAAAAGGAGTTCAGCTGGTTGCTGTGTCTAAAACACACCCTGCAGAATCAGTAAAAAAAGTTTATGATTCGGGGCAAAGAGTTTTCGGTGAAAATAAAGTACAGGAACTCGCCGAAAAATATCCGCTACTTCCCAAAGATATTCAATGGCATCTTATCGGTCATCTGCAAACAAATAAAGTAAAATATATTGCCGGATTTATTGATACCATTCAAAGTGCAGATTCTGAAAGGTTGATAGAAGAAATTGATAAACAGGCAGAAAAACACAAAAGAAAAATTAAAGTTCTTCTTCAAATAAAAATTGCAGAAGAAGAAACAAAATACGGTTTGGAAATCTGTGAAGCAGAAGAACTTTACAAAAAATATCTGAACGGAAAATTTCCGAATGTGGAAATTACGGGATTAATGGGAATGGCAACTTTTACCGACAACGAAAACCAAATCCGCAAAGAATTCGGTTTATTGAAAAAGCTTTTCGACAAACTCTCTCTTCAAAAAAATCTGGAAACACTCTCAGTGGGAATGAGCGACGATTACAAAATTGCCATAGAATGCGGCGCAAATTCCGTGAGAATAGGTTCTGCGATTTTCGGGCGAAGAAATTATTCATAGTTTTTTGGGTATGATTATTGCTCACAGATTTTAAATTTTAGACTCAATTTTAAACTTTCATTATGCAGAAAATCCTGATTATAGAAGATGAAAAAGCCATTTCCGGAGTATTGCACAACATCTTATCCGATGAGTTGAGCGATTATGAATTTGTTATTGCCGAAGATGGTTTAGAGGGATTTAAACATATAGAGAAAGACGATTTCGCCTTGGTTATTTCAGATATCAAAATGCCGAAACTTTCTGGAACTGAACTCCTGAAACAATCACTGCAACTGAAACCAGACCTTACTTTTGTAATGATTTCGGGACATGCAGATATAGAAACCGCTGTTTCTTCGCTGAAAAATGGTGCGTATGATTTTATCGAAAAACCGATTGACATTAACCGATTGATGACCAGCGTAAAACATGCTTTGGATAAAAGAAATCTGCAAAAAAACAACCAGCATCTGCAAAAAGAAAATACCACGCTCAAGAAAAAAGTCAATAAAAAATATCAGATGATTGGCGAATCTGCCGCTCTGAAAAAAATTCAGGAAATGATTGACAAAGTCGCCGTTTCTGATGCACGAGTTTTGATAACCGGACCAAACGGAGCAGGAAAAGAATTGGTTGCACACGCAATACACGCGCAAAGCGAACGCAGCAAAGGACCTATGATTGAGGTTAACTGCGCCGCAATTCCTTCGGAACTAATTGAGTCTGAACTATTTGGTCATGTAAAAGGAAGTTTTACCGGAGCGATTAAAGACAAACAAGGTAAATTTGAATTGGCAAATAACGGAACGATTTTTCTCGATGAAATTGGTGATATGTCGCTAATTGCACAGGCAAAAGTTCTGCGAGCATTGCAGGAAAGCAAAGTTTCTCCCGTAGGAAGCGATAAGGAAATAAAAGTAGATGTGCGTGTTTTGGCTGCAACGAACAAAAATATGCAGAAAGAAATAGAAGCAGGAAAATTTCGAGAAGATTTGTATCACCGTCTTTCCGTAATTGAAATTTACGTTCCTGCTTTAGATGACAGAAAAGAAGACATTAAACTTTTGGTGGAACATTTCTCAAAACTCATTTCCGAAGAACAAGGAACTGCACCAAGAAAATTTGATGATAAAGCCATAAAATCACTTGAAAATTTCAGCTGGACAGGAAATATCCGAGAGCTGAGAAACGTGGTGGAAAGATTGATTATTCTCGGTTCAGACCCTGTTTCCGCAGAAGATGTTGCCAATTTTGTAAGAAAATAATTTACTGAAAATTATTTCGTAGGAAGCCAATCGTTGAAAAACGCTTTCGTTTTTTCCAAGCTGTAACCTTTTCCTTCTTCTAAAACTTCAGAATTCTGAACGTGAATCATTTTTCCTTTTTTATCTAAAACAATAAAAACCGGATAACCGTATTTTGCACCAGGATTTCCGTATCGGACAAAAACTTTTTCATTCTTGTTTTCCGGCGAAAAGTTCAAGTGATAATAGAGATAATTTTTATCTACTATTTCTTTCAGTTCAGCGGTTTCTTCTACAAAATTATTAAACCGCAAACACCAAATACACCAGTTTCCGCCTGCTTGAAGAATAATGTTTTTATTTTCTTTCTGTGCTTGATTTACCAATTCGGCAATTTTTGCTTCGGCATTTTCTTCCGGGTGATATGGTTTTTTCAACCTTGCTTTTTCTTCTGCCGCTGCTTTTTTCTTGGCTTCTAAAATTGCGATGCTATCTGCTTTTACAAGTAGTGATTTATCGGCTTCTTTGTTTTCAGATTTCAGCTGGTTTTTGTTCTGCGAATAGGCAAATCCTGTTACAAACAGTAAAGCAAGAGCGAAAAATTGGGTTCTGCACATTGTTATTAAAATTAAATTAAAACACTGCAAATTAGTAAAAATATCAACACCTTTCATTTTAAATATTGTTAAATTTGCAAATTGTTATGAATTTTTTATTCCGAATTATTTTAGTTTTTTCAAAGTTACCGCTTCGCGTTCTATACACTGTTTCAGCGTGTATATTTTTTGTTAATTATTATATCGTGGGTTACAGAAAGAAAGTGGTTTTAGAAAACCTGCGGAATTCTTTTCCCGATAAAACCGAAAAAGAACTATGCGAAATCAGCAAAAAGTTCTTCATCAATTTTTCTGACTATATCATTGAAACCATAAAAGCATTCACTATTTCATCTGATGAACTTCGTGTTCGTGTGCAGCACCTTAACCAAAATGTTTTTGCTGAAGCCAGAAAAGAGAAAAAAAATGTGATTCTTCTTGCAGGACATGTTTTCAATTGGGAGTGGTTTAATGTTTTGGCAACTGTGGTAGAACAAGAAAACAGTTTTCCGGTATACAGAAAAGTGCAAAACAGTTTTTGGGAAGACAAAATCAAAAAAATCCGCAACCGTTTCGGCAATCATTCAATAGAAGCTCGTGAAGTAATTCGCCATATTTTCAGAAATCCGAATGACGGAAATTCTATTTATATGTTCGTTGCAGACCAAACTCCGCATTTTTCCGAAGTTACTTACGGCTTAAATTTTCTGAACCAAAAAACCCCGGCTTTCATCGGATACGACAAATTAGCAACCAGAATGGATTTGGCTTTTGTTTATTGCGATATGAAAAAAGTAAAACGCGGATTTTATCAGGTTAATTATTACAGAATATATCCTGATTCTGAAAAATTTACAGAACATGAAATCGTAAAAAAATTCTATCACCGACTTGAAAACACCATCAATAAAAGACCCGACAATTATCTTTGGTCGCACAGAAGATGGAAATATCAGGATTCAGTGAAGATTTATGATGCTGAATGATGGAAGTTAGAAGATGGATGATGGAAGCGGATAGCAAAAAACATTAAACCTTAAACATTGAAAACTGCAATCGCAATACTTAATTGGAACGGAAAATCTTGGTTAGAAAAATTTCTTCCGACAGTAATGCTGTATTCCAAAGAAGCGGAAATTTATGTGATTGACAATGCTTCTACAGATGATTCGGTTTTGTTTCTGAAAGAACATTTCTCGGAAGTGAAAATCGTTATCAATAAAGAAAATTACGGATTTGCAGGTGGTTATAACGAGGGATTGAAACAGATAAATGCTGAAATTTTCTGCCTCTTAAATTCAGATGTTGAAGTTACCGAAAATTGGTTACAACCTATTTTGAGTTTATTTGAAAAAGATAAAAATATTGCTGCAATACAACCGAAAATTTTAGATTACAACAATAAAGACAAGTTTGAATTTGCAGGAGCAGGTGGTGGATTAATCGACAATCTTGGTTATCCGTATTGCAGAGGAAGAATTTTTGAAAACATCGAAAAAGATAACGGACAGTATGATGACGAAACAGAAATTTTCTGGGCTTCAGGTTGTTCTTTGTTTATCCGTTCAAAAGATTTTAGGGAGCAAAGCGGTTTTGATGAACGATTTTTTGCACATCAGGAAGAAATTGATTTGTGCTGGAGATTAAAAAATGCCGGAAAGAAAATATTTTATACTGGAAAATCCACTATTTATCATGTTGGAGGCGGAACGCTGAATCAGCAAAATCCGCAAAAAACATTTCTGAATTTCCGCAACAATCTTTCTATGTTAATGAAAAATCTTCCGTTTCCGGCTTTATTTTGGGTGATTCTTTTTCGTTTAACTTTAGACGGATTTGCAGGAATTCTTTTCGGAATAAAAAACGGTTTTCCGCATTTGTGGGCAATTGTGAAAGCACATATCGGTTTTTATGCTCAATTACCCGGAACTTTGCAGCGACGCAAAAATCATCAGATTAAAAATTATTACCAAACAAAATGGCTGATTTTTAAACATTTTCTGTAATTCTTCAGTTATCCATTTTGGCATAAAATATTTAATGACGAACTACTGATTTCAAAAAAATTGTTTACTTTTATAAACAATGAAAATAGATTTATACACTACAATTTGGATAATCTTGCTTGTCATACTTTTGATGGGATTGATTATCTATTTTTTTCAGCACAAATTTTTCTTCCACCCCGAAAAATTACCTCCAGATTTTCAATTTGCTTATGACCATTTAAAAGCCGAAGAAGTAACGGTAGAACCAGAACCAGGCGCAAAAATCAATTATCTGCATTTCATGGTAGATAAACCGAAAGGTGTGGTAATTTATCTGAAAGGAAATACCAAAAGCATAAAAGGTTGGGGTAAATTTGCGATAGATTTTACACGACTTGATTATGAAGTTATCATGATGGATTACCGCGGTTTCGGTAAAAGTACAGGCAAAAGAACTGTAGAAGCCATGAAACGTGATTCGCAGTTTATCTATGACATCGCCAAAAAGAAATTCCCCGAAAATAAAATCGTTGTTTATGGCAGATCTCTCGGTTCGGGATTTGCAGCGAGGTTGGCTTCTAAAAACAATCCGCGAATGTTGATTCTCACTTCGCCGTTGTATTCGCTTTTGAGGACAATTCACCGCTATCTTCCGTTTATGCCTGCAAAACCTTTTCTGCGCTACAATTTGCCTACTTTTCATTATTTAAAAAATGTGCGTTGTCCCATTAAAATCATTCACGGCAGTGATGATAAATTGGTACCGATTTCCACGGCGGTAGATTTATCCGAAATCAATCCGCAATTGACGCGGCTTTATGTGATTTTGAGAGCGGGACACATCAATGTGCATCAGTTCGAGGAATATCACCTTGCTATGGAAGAAATTTTCAAAGAAAAAAAAGTAACCATTGATGCAGAAAAAACAAGTTTGGGATATTCTCACCGGAAACACTAAAAACCTATGTCTGAACTCATCAAATTTTTTCAGGAAAAAGTGGTTTTTCTTCCGGTAAAACTTTCGAAAAATCATTGTTTTAGTTTCGATAATCCTTATGAGGAATATTTTTGGGAAACGCCTTTCAAAGGAAAAATCAATGTAATTCATTTCAAGATTAAAAACCCGAAAGGAGCGATTGTTTATTTTCACGGAAATTCTGGTAATTTAAACCGATGGGGAAAAATTGCTGAAAATTTTCTTGATTTCGGATATGATGTTTTGGTGATGGATTACCGTGGTTACGGAAAAAGTTCAGGATCCAGAAATGAAAAATCCTTGTATTCTGATGCCCAATTTTTCTACGATTTTGCCAAAGAAAACTACGGTGAAGAAAACCTCATCGTATATGGACGAAGTTTGGGAGGTGCTTTTGCCGCTAAAGTTGCCGGCGAAAACCAACCGAAAAAAGTGATTCTGGAAGCAACATTTTTTAATCTGCAGGATATGGCAAATCGTTGGCTGCCAAAGAAAATAACCAACCGAGTTTCCTCAAAAATGACTTACCATTTTTTATCCAATGAAAATATTATGAAAGTAAAATCTCCGCTGTATCATTTTCACGGAACAAAAGATTCTGTAGTCCCAATAAAATCAGGTAAAAAACTATTTGAAATATTTGAAAAAAACCGCCCGAAAATTGAAAAAAAATTTATTGAAATAATCAACGGAACTCACAACGACTTGATAAACCATAATGAATATCTCACCGAATTGAAAAAAATTCTGTACTAAAGCTGATTAGAAAGAGATTTATCGATGGTGTCGAATTCTAAAGCAAATCCCGTTTGTTTCAAT
>CAZHFE010000003.1:0-87422 GCA_964532055.1 uncultured Kaistella sp.
TAGGTCGCCGCCAGTTTTTTTACTCCTTTGCATATTATTGCAAAGGAGTTTTTTTGTTAGGGATATGGCAGAACTATCAAGTTTGTGTATATTTGCTGTAAATCTATGTTTTTATGAAAAAAATAACTTCTATTCTTTTTGCATTGGCTTTCTCCGGTGTTTTTGCGCAGCAATCACGGGAAATTGACCGGCTGAAAAAAGAATCCGATGCTGTGTTTACCATCAGCAAAAGTACGTCTAACCCGAATTTTATCAGATTTGGAAATTCGGATGGTCTTCAATTGAAATCTACTCAACCAAAAGCGAAAGCTGATGAATTTCTGGCAAAGAATTTTGAGATTTTTAATCTGAAATCTGAACAGGAAATGGTTTTTGTAGAAGAAAAAATAGATAATTACGGTCTGAAAAATGTTATTTACAGACAGTATTATCAAGGAATTCCTGTTTATGACGGGACTTTGAAATTTCACTTTGATAGCAATCAGAAACTTACCTCTGTCAACGGAAATGCAATCTCAAACATTAAGGCAGATGTAAAACCAACAATCTCTGAATCTGAAGCAGGAGCGATTGCAAAGAGAATTGTTCAGAATGAACAAATTAATTTCTCTGAACCTCCTTTGATGATTGGTAGAACCAATCTTTTGATTTTTCCTAAAAATTTAGTTCAGGGAGGTTGGGTTACTCCGTATTTGGCTTATGAAGTAGAAATAACCAACAAAAGCAATGTAAGAGAATTTCTTTTCATTGATGCACATTCAGGCGAGTTGGTTGACCAGTTTACGGGGATTCACCAGATTGACAGAAAACTGTATGAAACCAATACAAACGCAGCAAATCTGAAATGGAAAGAAGGAGACCCTTTTCCGGGTACTTTAACAATCTGGCAGAGAAATGAAGTTATCACATCTGAGCATGTATATAATTTTTTCAAAAATGCTTTCGGATACATCTCTTATGATAATGCAGACCATACAATGACCACCATTAATAATGATCCGCGTATTAATTGTCCTAATGCAAACTGGAACGGAGTTACTGCAAACTACTGTAACGGAACAGCGGCAGATGATGTAATTGCACATGAATGGGGACATGCTTACACCGAATATACAAGCGGACTGATTTATCAGTATCAATCGGGTGCGCTGAATGAATCTTATTCTGATGTTTGGGGAGAAACAGTGGATTTGCTGAATAATTATGAAGATGAAGGCGAAAATCTGAATATAAGAACCACCACGACATGCTCCGGTACACAACGCTGGAAAATGGGAGAAGATGCAACCGCTTTCGGAGCTCCTATACGTGATATGTGGAATCCTAATTGTAACAATAATCCAGGTTCTGTCTTAGATGCTACGTATTACTATTGCGGAACAGGAGATGCGGGTGGAGTTCACAGAAATTCTGGTGTTCCCAATCACTTGTATGCTTTATTGGTAGATGGCGGTACTTACAGAGGATATACCATTAACAGTATCGGGTTTGTAAAAGCAGCCCATTTATGGTGGAGAGCACAATCGGTTTATCTTACTCCGACCAGTGATTTTGCGAATTTCGCCGATGCTTTAGAATCTGCTTGTAATGATTTGATGGGAATTAATCTGCAAGGATTATCTACAACAACTACTCCTGCAGGACTTAGCGGACAAATCATCAATGCAGCAGATTTGCAAAACCTTAAAAACGGAATTCTTGCAGTACAGTTGAGAGAATCTCCGGCAACTCAATGTAACTACGTTCCTCTTCTGGCAGCTACTCCTCCTTTGTGCGATGGTGCAACTACCTCAAAAGCAGTGTTCAAAGAAACTTGGGAAAACGGCATCGGAAACTGGGTTGTTACAAATATACCAACCAACCCGTCAAGTTGGGAAAACAGAGATTGGGTAATTAAAAGTAATCTGCCGAAAGGAAGAGCAGGAAACGCAATTTACGGAGCAGATCCTATCAACGGAAATTGTTCTACAAGTTTGCAAAATGGTATTTTGAGATTAGAAAGCCCACTGATAACTTTCCCTACATTTACATCAGGAAAATATGAAATGGCATTCAATCACTATGTTTCTACAGAATCATTATATGACGGTGGAAACATCAAATACAGCTTAAACGGCGGTGCATGGACTTTAGTTCCTTTTAATGCTTTTACCCAAAACACATATAACATTACATTGGCAAATTCAGGGAACGATAATCCATTGAGAGGTCAAAGAGCTTTTTCAGGAACTGACGGTGGCTCACTTAGCGGAAGTTGGGGACAAAGTGTGATTGACCTTTCTCAGATAGGTGTGGTTTCCGGCTCAAACATCAAGTTCAGATTTGAAATGGGAACAGATGGCTGCAACGGTAATGACGGGTGGTATATTGATGAAATTTATGTGTATAACTGCGAGTTTGCTCTTGCGGTGGAGAATGTTCAGAAAGACGGTTTGGTACAGGTATTCCCTAATCCTACTTCCGGTCAGATTACTATTCAGAACGACAGAAGCATCAATATCAAAAATGTTGAAATTTACAGCACTTCTGGTCAGTTGATTCAAACTTTCAAAGTGAATGGAAATTTAAGAAATACATCATTAGATGTCAGCAAACTGCCGATAGGAACTTATTTTTTCAAAATTAATTCCGAATCGGGAAACACTTCTGTAAAAGTTATTAAAAAATAATATTTGCCGAAATGATAAAAAAGAGTTTGTTCAGATGAGCAAACTCTTTTTTATTTTAAGATTACTTTTTAATCACTTTAAACGTTTTTTGAGTTCCGTCTTTCATTGTAAGAACAAGGAGATAATTGCCTTGATTCAGTTCAGAAAGATTCAGTTCAGATGATGGAATACCGGTTTTTAACAATCTTCCCGACCTATCTATAACCGATATAGACAATAGATTTTTAATATCAGAAATTTTCAGAATATCGGTGAAAGGATTTGGGTAAATCTTAATCTCATCTTTCTCGCCAAAATCAGCAACAACCAATGTCCCCGATTGATATTCATATGCTCCCAAATCTATAATTCCACCATTTGCAAAATTGTAAACTCTTGCATTTCCTGCTAAGTCTTTTGTGTTTGCATCAAGACCTGTAAATAAAGTGTTATCTCCTGCATTTATAGCCGGCGAACCTGCTTTCAAAGTATAATCACCGCTCGAATAATTGGTAAAAGTATTGCTAAGGTCGGTGCTTGTTGCATCTGTTTTTATCAACGAATATTGCGGTGTGTATGTTCCTGTAATTGTTCCGTAAATAATGGAATTGTTGATTTCGGGTGTTCCAGCTCCGGTTACAATTTCCATTGCGGTTGTTGCGGTTTGGTTTGGTGCTGTGTTATTGACCAACGTTACATTGGTAAACACAGGATTTCCCGACAGGTTGCGGAAACCACCACCCCAACGTTGGGTGCTGTTATTAGCAATGAGTACGTTGGTGAGTTTTAAGTTGGAATTTTCATTAAAAATTCCACCGCCACCTGCACCTCCTGTTGCCAAACTTGCCGTATTGTTTTTGATAATTATGTTCGTAAACTCGGAATTTGAGCCGTTGTTTCGCACACCTCCGCCATATTGTGCAGTATTACCTGTGATTATGGTATTATTTAACTTGATTGGGGAATTTAGATTGTATATTGCTCCACCAGAAGTTGCGGCTGTACTGTTTTTTATAACCAAATTATCATAAGTTGGCGATGCGTTGAAGTTGTAAATTGCACCACCATTATTACCTTTTCCATTGGTTAAGGTAAAACCGTCTAAAACAGAAGTTGCTGTTAATCCATTATTATCGTTATAGATGATAGGCAGAGCGTTTTGTCCGTCCAAAACCGAACCTGCAACACTTTCTGTTGGCATTATTCGGTTGTGAGCCAAAGTGGTAATTCCGTTTGTTGGGTCAAATCCTCCGTAGATTTCCACACCGTTTTTCATTATAAATGATGAACTTCCTACGTTGTAATTCCCGACAGCTACAAAAACTTTTGTAACGCCTGCTGTGTGAATGGAACTGTGTAAATCGTTGGCCGCATCGTTCCAACTTGTTCCGCTTCCGTTTCCTTGTGCGGTTGGTCTTACATAAACAATACCGTTGGCATCAGGTATAATTCGATATTCGTAAGCGCCCATATCAATAACCCAACCAAAAATACGTTGGTTTCCAGCCAAATCTGAACTTTCCCCAAAAGTAAACCAAGCGTTACTTCCTGAATGTATGGCAGGTGAACCGCCTTTCAGATTGAAATCAGTAGCACTTATGAACATCGGGTTTTCGTTTACCTTATTATTATCTGCTTGATTACCTGTGTTGTAAAGTTGCGTAATACTGTTTTTCAACGTAAGGGTTGCACTGATGTTTTCTATATCAGCACCTGCGGTGTTGCTAACACCTGCTTTTTTGTTGTCCCAAATAATGCTGTTGTAGATTTTGGGGGTTGCTCCGCTGTTATTACATACACCTGCACCAATTAATATCGGGTTTGCTCCTAAACCTGCCAACTGATTGTTTGTAATGGTTGTGTTTACGATGGTTGGAGTCGAGTTTGTACCGTTATAAATTCCTGCACCCATACTACTTTGACCAAATACACCAGTTACTTTATTATCACTAATAACGGTATTGTAAATATCAGGACTGGAATTTTCGTTGTAAATACCTGCTCCAGACGAGGTAGCGTTATTTCCTCTGATAACCAAATTTCTCAACGTTGGCGAAGCATACACATTTCGGATACCTGCACCTGTGGCATTTTTACCGTTGTAAACCGTAAATCCGTCCAGAATTGCGGTATTGTTCATCGCTGTTCCCAAATTAAACACATTCCAGATAACAGGTCTTGTGTCTTCTCCATTCAAAACAGAGCCTTCCAAATTGGCAGGATTTGGCATTATACGGTTGTGTGCCAAAGTGGTAACACCTTCATCGGGGTCGAAACCTCCGTAAATTTCCACTCCGTTTTTCATTATAAAGCTGTTAGCACCTACGTTGTAATTTCCTTTGGCTACGAATACTTTTTGTACTCCGTTTGTCTGAATGGCAGTATGTAAATCGGAAGTGGCATTTGCCCAAGATGAGCCGTTTCCTATGCCGTTCGGCTTTACGTAAACGATACCACTTGTAGGAACAATCGGAGAATAAGTGCTTTCGTAAGCTCCCATATCAATAATTCCTGTGGTAGCGAAATTATGAACACGAGGATTTCCTGCCAAATCTTTGGTATTGGCTGTTAAACCTGTAAACAAGGCGTTGCTCCCTGTATTTATGGCAGGCGAACCAAGTTTTAAAGTGTAATTTGCTCCTGCCGGATTATTAAATACATCGTTTAAAGCATAAGCAGAAATATTACCGTTGCTAAAATCGGTGTTGCCCACTATCATCGAATATTTTGGCGTGTAATTGCCCGAATTTGGGCCTAGAACAATGGAGTTGTTGATTTGCGGATTTCCGTCTGCAATTTCCATTGCGCTGTAACTCACGCTTGCCGTATTGCCGGCAATAGTTACATTGGTAAGAACGGGATTTCCCGACAAACTGCGGAAACCGCCTCCCTGAAAATAAGTGCCGTTGTTGGCGATGAGTACATTGGTGAGTTTAAGAGCCGAATTTTCGTTAAAAATACCACCACCACCTGCTCCTGCGGTTGCCAATGTAGCCGTATTGTTTTTAATGATTACGTTGGTAAATTCAGAATTTGAGCCGTTGTTCCGCACTCCTCCGCCATATTGTGCGGTATTGTTGGTAATAATGGTGTTGCTTAACTTAATTGGGGAATTTACGTTGTAAATTGCACCACCCGAAGTTGCAGTCTGATTGTTTTTGATAACCAGATTGTTAAATGTGGGTGCAACATTGTAGTTGTATATTGCACCCCCGTGTTCTTCACCTTTTCCGTTCATTAAGGTAAAGCCGTCTAAAAGGGCGGTATTGTTCAAGCCGTTTTCGTTGTTCCAGATAAGAGGTCTTTCATTTTGTCCGTTCAGAACAGAACCTGCTGTGCTTTCTGTTGGTAAAATACGGTTGTGCGATAAATCGGTAACACCACCTGCGGGGTTAAAACCACCATAAATTTCCACTCCGTTTTTCATTACAAAGCTGTTAGCTCCTACGTTGTAATTTCCTGTGGCTACAAATACTTTTTGTACGCCTGCCGTGTGTATGGCATTATGTAAATCATTGGTAGCGTTTTCCCAACTGCTACCAATGGCATTGCCTGTGGCTGTTGGTTTTACGTAAATAATGCCGTTGTCAATATTGGCGGTCATTGCAAAAGTTTCGTAAACACCCAAATCAATGGCACCACCCATTAATCTTGGATTTCCTGCCAAATCTTTTGTATTGGAATTTAAGCTCGGGTATAAAGCGTTATTTCCTGCATTTATAGCAGGCGAACCTGTTTTTAAAGTATAATCTCCTCCCGATGGATTGGTAAAAATATCGTTAAGCGTATAAAGCGAGGCATTAAGATTTCCGTTGGTTGTGCTGTTATTGCCTTCTGCTAATGAATATTGCAAAGAATGTGTACCATTAATACCACCATACACAATGGAATTTCTGATATTAATATTACTAACCGGTATGTTAAGTGCCGGAGATGAATTATTGGCGATGATAACATTGGTTAGTGTAGTTGTTCCATATTCACCCGAAATCCAATAAGATATAGCTCCACCTGCTACATCAGCGGTGTTGTTTGTTATTTTTACATTGGTTAAAACAGGAGAACAATAAATCCCATTATATATTGCCCCTCCTTGTTTTTGTGCATAATTATTGCTTATGTTAACATTGGTTAAAACAGGAGATGAGTAATTGTTGTTCATTCCTCCACCAGTACCTTCTCCAGCCGAATTATTAATAATTTCGACATTGGTAAACACAGGAGCACTATAATAATTTCCAACACCGCCACCACTCACGGCACTATTTCCTTTAATAACGAGATTATAAAATGACGGATTACTATAAAAATTATAAATACCTGCACCGGAAGTATTATAAAGATAACCGCCTGTAATCGTAAAACCGTCTAATATGGCTGTATTATTCAGGTCGGTTCCGTTATAATTATTGATAACCCGCCTTGCATTTTCTCCGTTCAGAACCGAGCCTCCTTCGGTTACCGTTGGCAAAATACGGCTGTGTGCCAAAGTGGTGATGTTGTTTGCAGGGTCGAAACCTCCATAAATAGCCACATTATTTTTCATTACGAAACTGTTGGCAGGAGCAGGATAATTTCCTACGGCCACAAAAACTTTTGTAACGCCATTGGCATCAATAGCACCTTGTAGGTTTGAGGTTGCATTTGCCCAACTGTTTCCACTGCCTGTTCCGGTTGCGGTGGGTTTTACATAAATGATGCCGTTGACATCGGGAGTTTGTGCATTGGCGAAAACAAACAGTATCGCAAACCAAAATGTAATGAACTTTTTCACGGGTTTTAAAATTTAGAATTTAATCACCGAAAATTACCGGAAATGAGCGGTAAATGTGAAAAATCACGCATTACAAAAACATTACAATTTTGTAACAAATTGATTTTCAGTGTAAAATCAAGTGCTATTGATGAATTTTAGAAACCCGTTTTCGGTAAAATGATACGAATTGTACGGAGTTGCACATTAAATTTCTCTGGCCAAATCCTGCAAAGTAACATCATCTCCGAGGTTGATTTTCTTTTTCAGACGATGCCACGTTACTCTGGAAGACTGCGGAGAAATTCCTAAAGCATCGGCAATTTCTTTGTGGGAAAGGTTGAGTTTGCTCAGTACCATCATTCGGGTTTCGGCAGGTGTAATGTTATGGATTTTGTTTTTCAGCCGGTTGATATATCCGGGATTGATGCGTTCAAAAGCATCGCGGAAGTCTTCCCAATCGTCGTCTGTTAGAATCACAGATTTTCTGATTTCTTCGATAGAATGGTTGTTGTGAGCCGGAAAATCCATTTGTTGAAGTTGTTCTATCAATCGATTTTTGTTTTCGATTTCTTTCAGGAAGTTGTGAATGATTTTCGTGGCATTTTCTAATTTTTCATTCGAGAATTTGAGTTCCGCTTCTTTGGTTTTATTCTTTTCTTTATAAATTTTCTGCTGATAGAAGTAATACAAAACAGCAAAAACAATGATAATTACTAAGAATATAAAGAAAAACGTAGTTTTGAGTTTCCTGTTTTTTTCTTCTTCTTCCATTTTTTGGTGGTCTATTTTCTGCTGCACACGCAGAATCATCAATCCGCTGAAAGTATTGTTATTATTATTGGTAGCAATAATTGCCGAATCTTTGTATTGAATGGCGGTTTCTTTCATTCCCTGTGTGTTGTACCAATTGCTGATAACGGGATATAGATTTTCAAACCGCTCTTGTTGTCCGGATTTTCGGATATATGCTTCTGATTTTTTCAGCAGTTCTCCGGCTTCATTGAGTTTTCCCTGATAGGTGTAAATATCCGCCAAAGAAATCATAGAACCCGATGCTAAAGCATAATCTTCCATTTTCAAAGCATTAGAAATATCTTTTTGGAACAGAGGTTCCGCCTCTTTGAATTTTCCTTTTTGATATAAATTATAACCGAGATTTCCCAGTGAAATGGTATGAAAAATGCTGTCTTTGGTAAAGAAAGGTGATTTCAGAGATTTTTTCAGGTAATAATCGGAAGAATCTGTTTTGTTGAGTCTCTGATAACACAATCCCAAAGTATTGGAAGCACTCCAGTAAGACCGCCAGTTAAAAGAATTTTCCGGAACTTCCAGCGTTTTCTTAAAATATTTGATAGCCGTGTGATAATCCCTGAACAAATAATAGCAGCTCCCGATAATGTAATAATATTCGGGAAGGTCGGGGAAATCTTTTGCGTTGGTTCTGCTCAGTAATTTGTCGAGTTTCAAACCGTATTCAAAACCGATTTCATAATTCTTTTTATTGTACCAGTAATAATCCCGCAGAACTTTTACGGCACGTGCTTCTATATCGAATATTTTTTCTTTTTTGCCTCG
This sequence comes from uncultured Kaistella sp., assembly GCA_964532055.1. Classification (GTDB taxonomy): domain Bacteria; phylum Bacteroidota; class Bacteroidia; order Flavobacteriales; family Weeksellaceae; genus Kaistella. Next base: position 8,980 of record CAZHFE010000003.1, read on the forward strand.
TTCCTCAACTTTAAGTATATCATTGACTTTTTCTTTTTCGTTTCCGATGTTGTGATAAACAGCAAAATAAGCCAGATATATTTCTGCTTCCAGTTCCAGTGAAATATCTTTGTTCTTTTTGGCAAAAGATTTCAGTTCCTCAGATTTTTTTTGAGCATCGGGAAAAGAAAGTTTCATGTTTTCCCTATAAAAATCATTAATTTCAATTACTTTATCACTGTATTTCTTATGCAGCAAATTTTCGAACTGTGCCGAATAACCAATACTTATCAACAGAAAAAAAAGAAAATAGATTTTTTCCGATTTCATTACCTCTTGTTGTGAGGTGTAAATTTAATGAAAAAGATTGATTTTCTTTTATCTGAACGCATCAAAACCTGCTCAAAATTCCCCAATGGACTACGAAAAATTCTTAGAGCACTCTAAGGATTTTTTTTTCTCATTTTTTCAAAAAATCAATTATAGAATAAATAATCCGGCATGTTTGCCGTGTACTAAACAGTTTCTTATATTTGCCTAAATAATCTGCTATGAAAAAACTCATTTCTACCTCAAAAGCGCCTGCTGCAATTGGTCCTTATTCACAGGCAAATTTTGCTGGAGGTGTTCTTTATATTTCGGGACAAATCCCTCTGAATCCCGAAACCGGAAAACTGGAAGAAGGTATAGAAAAAGCCACTCATCAAGTGATGAAAAACCTTGAAGCCATTCTTACCGAAGCAGAGTTGGCTTTCAAAAATGTGGTGAAAGCAACTATTTTCCTAAAGAATATGGACGATTTTGCAGTAATGAATGATATTTACGCATCATATCTTGACCCCGAAAATTTCCCTGCAAGAGAAACGGTGCAAGTTTCGTGTCTTCCGAAAAATGTTGATATAGAAATTTCAATGATTGCTCATCAGGATTAGATAATGGATTTTCTACGAAATACAATAGCGGTTCTTGCGGGTCTTGCTTTCTCGGCAATTATTATTTCTTTGGGAGTACGGCTCAATTCTTCTTGGGTTACTTACGAAGAATATGCTCCTTTCACACATTGGAGAAATCTGCTGGAGTCTATGCAAAACAAACCCTATTTTTTTGTTGCACTCCTTATTTCATCAGGGATTGGAGCAACTTTTGGTGGCGTGGTTACAGCTATTATTGTAAAGTATGCTAAAGTTGCTTACGCTATTCTGATAGGATTTATCCTACTTTTCATCGCGATGTTGGATATTATTATTTTCCCGTATCACCCGACTTTTTATAAAATCTGTATTTTCCTTACATTCTTCCCTTTCTCCTGGATTGGCGGAAAAATAACGGAAGTAATATACGAAAGGAAAAAGAAGAAAAAACAAAAAGAACGCAGTGTGTAAAAACTGCGTTCTTTTTTATTGTTGGTTTGGAAAAAATTAAGGCATTTTGAAACCTTTTGTATAGATTCTTCCGTATTCATCTACGAATTTCACCTGTACGTTTCCTTTGTAATCCTGTAGTATTTTTTCCACATCTTTCTGTGAATTTACAGGTTTCCCGTTGACTTCGATAATGATGTAATTATCCACGATTCCTATTTTCGCCATTTCGCTTCCGCTTTCCACGTTTTTGGCAATTACTCCGCTGTTCAGTCCGTAATCGGTTTTGAATCTGTCGCTTAAAGGTTCAAATTCGGAGCCGATTTTCTCTGTTACGGAAAGCTCTGCTTTTGTTCTGGTAGAAGTTCCTCCTTTCTGGTCTTTCAGTGTTACGTTTACGGTATTTTCTTTTCCGTTTCTTAGATAAGTTACCGCTACTTTGTCTCCCGGTCTTTTGCTTCCTACCGCCATGGAAAGGTCTGCAAAATCGGTAATCGTAGTGTTATCTATTTTGGCAATAATATCTCCTGTTTTTATTCCTGCATCTTCTGCGCCGCTGTTGTCAGATAATGACGTTACATAGATTCCTGAACCAACTTTCAGATTTGCTTTATTGCTTTTGTTGTATTGTGCAACTTGCTGGTCATTAGACAAATCTAGTGTTCCTACTCCCAAAAATCCTCGTTGTACCATACCGAATTTTTTGATATCTTCCACAATCTTTCTTGCAAGATTAGAAGGAATTGCAAATCCGTATCCTGCATAATATCCGCTTGGAGACATAATGGCAGAATTGATCCCGATAAGATCGCCGTTTGCATTTACCAAAGCGCCTCCAGAATTTCCCTGATTAATGGCTGCATCGGTTTGCAGGAAACTTTCGATCGGGTTTGCTGCTTTTCCTTGTCCGCCGAGAATCCCGATTCCTCTTCCTTTAGCAGAGATAATTCCTGCAGTTACGGTAGAATTTAATCCCAACGGATTCCCAATCGCCAAAACCCATTGTCCGATTTCTACATTATCAGAGTTCGCAAAATTCAGATACGGAAGTCCTTTTTCTTCAATTTTTAGAAGGGAAATATCCGTATTCGGGTCTGTTCCTACCAAAGTGGCGATGTATGATTTTTTGTTGCTCAGTACTACTTCTAATTTATTGGCTCCTGCAACAACGTGATTGTTTGAAATGATATAACCATCAGGAGAAATAATCACTCCCGAACCTAAACCTGAAGGCATATTATCCGGAGTTTGCTGCTCTCTTTGTCTTTGGTTTCCTCTTCCGCCGCCGAATGGGTCGCCAAAGAAGAAATCGAACAAATCTTGTTCTGAAGCCCTGCTTGAAGAGCGGTTCTGGTAATTTTTAATGGTTACTACAGCAGGAACGGTAGTTTTAGACGCTTTCACAAAATCATCACCAGAAGCAGCACCCAATGTTGCAAATGCAGCATTTTTGGAAGCCGTAGTGAAATAAGAAAAATCTTCTCCGCTGTTTTTAGGCGCGAAATATTTACCTGCACCGAAAACTGTTGCACCGGAAATTACTCCAGTCAATACATAAGGTACTAATTTTTTTAAGGTATTCTTCATTGTCATAAAATTAAACTCATTTTTTAATCAGATTTTCTGTATCAAATTTAATGCTAAATAGGTATCGATAAAAAGCCAAATGTTTCACTTTTAACGATAATTTAACAAGAATTAAAGATTTTTAATTCAATTTTAATTTTTTCTGGTTCAAAACAGGTCTTTTTTTAAGAAATTTTGTCATATTTTTTTGTCAATTATTATAGAAACTTCGTTGCATATGAGATGAAAGTGCTTCAAAAAATTTCGTTACTTCATTTCCTTTGTCTAAATTTGCTTCAAGTCATTTTTTATGAAACTGAATATTACCAATGAAACAGCAAGGTTAAAATCCGTAGTTTTGGGAATGCCGCATTCTATGGGAACAAATCCTACCCTGGAAGAAAGTTATGATGCGAAATCTTACAACACCATCCAAAAAGGAATTTACCCAACAGAAGAAGACATCATCAATGAAATGACGGAATTTGAAAAGGTTCTGAAAAAACATGATGTGGAAGTTTACAGACCCGCTCTCATCAAAGATTACAATCAGGTTTTTGCGAGAGATGTTGCTTTTGTTATTGATGATGAAATGATTATTTCCAATATTATTGATGAAAGATATGATGAACAAGATGCTTACCGAAAAATCTTTGCAAGAGTTGGCTGGAAACATATAATCAATCTTCCCGAAACGGCACATATCGAAGGAGGCGATGTAATTGTATGGAACGATTTTGTTTTCGTGGGAACAAGTTATAACCCGGATTACAGAAGCATCAAAACAGCGAGAACTAACGAATACGCCATTGAAATCCTGAAAGAATATTTCCCCAAAAAACGTTTTATTGACCTCGATTTAAAGAAAGACGATAAAAATCCTTACAACGGAATTCTGCATTTGGATTGCACGTTTAATCCGGTTGGGAAAGACAAATGTATTATTTACAAAGACGGCTTTGTTGACGAAAGTGATTATCAGCTGATTCTTGATATTTTCGGGGAAGAAAACTGCTTCCACGTTACTGATGAAGAAATGTTTGAAATGAACCCGAATATTTTTTCCATCTCACCGGAAATCGTGGTTTCCGATAAAGCATTTACCAGAATGAACAACCATCTCAGAGACGAATGGGGAATGACGGTAGAAGAAATCCCGTACCGAGAAATTTCAAAAATGGGCGGATTGTTGAGATGTTCTACTTTGCCTTTAGTAAGAGAATAACCAATCTTTAAATTAAAAAAATGCAAACTACCGATACTGTTTTAATGATAGAGCCGATTGCTTTTGGCTACAATGCTCAAACTGCTGAAAACAACTATTTTCAGGTGAATTCCGAAAATCAGGATACCCAGAAAAAAGCATTGGAAGAATTTCAAAATTTTGTTGAAAAACTTCGTTCCAAAGGAATTAATGTCATTTCCGTGAAAGATACTTTAGAACCTCACACTCCGGATTCCATTTTTCCGAATAATTGGATAAGTTTCGGAGCAGACGGAAATGTTTTTCTCTATCCGATGTTTGCACCAAACCGCCGAGATGAAAGACGTCCCGAAGTTTTGAAATCTATAGAAAACGCAGGTTTTGAAATTAAAAAAATTGAAGACATTTCTGCTCCCGAAAACCAAAATGTCTTTTTAGAAGGAACAGGAAGCATGATTTTCGATCACGATAAAAAATTAGCTTATGGTTCGGTTTCTCTGCGTTTAGATGAAAATCTGTTTCGAGAATTTTGTAAAAAAATCGGTTATGAGCCAGTTGTTTTTCATTCGTTTCAAACGGCGGGAACAGAAAGACTGCCGATTTATCATACGAATGTGATGATGTGCGTTGCAGATAAATTTGTCGTGATTTGTTTAGACTGTATTGATGATGAACTGGAACGTGAAAAAGTTCAGGAAACCATAAAATCTTCCGAAAAGGAAATTATCGAAATTTCCGAAGAACAAATGCAGCAATTTGCCGGAAATATGTTGCAGGTTCATAATAAAACCGGAGAAAAATTTTTGGTAATGAGCGAAACGGCTTACAAATCTTTACGTCAAAATCAGATTTCTGCGATTGAGAAATATTGTGAAATTATTTATTCTAATCTCAATACGATTGAAGTAAACGGGGGCGGAAGTGCAAGATGTATGTTGGCTGAAGTTTTTTTACCGAAGAAATAAAATTTTAAAAGCATAGACAAAAAAATCCTGAGAACATTCTCAGGATTTTTCGTTGAAAAATTTAGTTTAATATGAAGTCTTTTATCTTGTTCTGTTTTTTATCTCGTCTGAAGCATTGTCAATATTTCTTACTTTTTTCACTTTTTGGTTTCCGAAGTTGTAAGTTAAACTGAGCGTAACACTTTGAGCATATCTGTCCTGATGAATGTAATTGTAATTTCCGTTTTCCTGATAATCTTCAATATCTATAATATTGGTTCTCAAAACATCTCTTACATCAACTGCGAAAGTCCAATTATTCCAGATTTTTTTGAGGTTTAAATCCAAACTCGAAAGATTTCTCAGCATTCCCAATTCTATTTGCTGCTTATCAATGTAGAAATAATTCACACCGAAAAACCAAGTTTTTGCTTTGTCCAGACGAATGGTATTATTGGTCTGAATCAGTAAACTTGTAGAATTAATTTTATTCACATATTCTGGGAAAACATCGCCGGTTGTAGGATCAATGCTCAAACTTCCGTTATTTTTGTTATGCTGAATTCCGATGTTGAAATTCGTATTCCAGTATCCTTTAAAAAACGCTTTGTTCATTCCCAACATTGCCGACATTTCTTGTTTGTCACCGAAATTAGTTCGGATATACCGCAGTTCTTTATACGTAATTCCGTTTCTCACCATATCTCTCTGCAAAGGAACCTGCGTAATCTGGTCCTTAACAAAAGAGTGATTTAGCATCAGAAAATAAGAATTTTTAAGCATATAGGTAAACTGTTGATTATAAACCGAAGATGCTTTTACAAAAGGGTTGTTTTGGGTATAATTATCTTCCGTTAAAATATTTTTCACAGGATTCAGTTCCCAGAAACTCGGTCTTTTCATTCTGCTGGAAAACGCATAAGAAATATTATTGTTTTCATTGATTCCGTAATTTACGCTGAGATAAGGAAGAACATTGTTGTAGTCTCTTTCGATTCTTCTGTAATCCGGATTTTGCGCATTGTCGGAAGTTCCCAAACTGTTCGTAATTTCATATCTCGCCCCGATTTTTCCCGAGAATTTTTCCGAAAATTTCTTTTCCAAAGTCAGGTACATTCCGTAGATATTTTCATCATAAATAAAATGGTTCGGTTCGCTTTTCACCGGAAACGGCGGAATCAGGAAATAAATGTCGTTCTTCGTATCGTTGTCGGTTTTAGTTTTGTTAAAATTTCCGCCGATAGAAACTGTGAAATCATTTCTGAATTTTTTAATGTAATCTACCATTCCCGAAAAATTGTTGATGATTTGCGGCATTTCTTGTATCACGTTTTTGCTTGTTCCCAAATCGTTTCGGGAAATATCAGAATTTATTGTGCGGTTATCTGCAAACTGAAATCTTTTGTAATTGAGATAAGCCGCATTCATATTGAGTTTGCTCCCAAGAGAATCGGTTTTCAGTTCGTAATTCAGGTTTAGGGAATTATTGTAAGAACGGGCATCTTCGTGATTTTTCGAAATCAAATAATTCGTTCCTGATAAAGAAGTAACCGTATTAAAAAATTCTGATTCAGAATTATAACTTTTATTTGCCCAACTATTCCACGTCAAAGCGATATTGCTGTTGTCATTCAATTGATAGTCAATATTTAAATAACCACCGAGATTTTTATTCGGGTCGTCATTATATCCTATTGATTCATTGAAAGCGGTAGAATTTCCGTTTTTCAGAATATAAGATTGCGGCTGAATATTTTCGCTGGTCGAAAGATTTCCCGAAATCCCCAGTTTGTCTTTTCTATAATTGAGCGAAACACTTGCGGAAGTAGAGTTGTATTTGTTTTGCGAATTTGCCATTCTCATATTTCCGTTCAGTCCGTTTGTTGCCTTTTTCTTCAAAACAATGTTGATGATTCCGTCAGAAGATTCCACATTAAACTCACTTCCCGGCATTGTAATGATTTCAATTTTCTGGATATTTTCAGCAGGAGTATTTTTCAGAAACTGAACGAGAGATTCCGAATCCATATTGGTTTTTCTTCCGTTAATGTAAATTACTGCATTGTTTTTTCCGGCGATTTTCAACGTTTTATCGTCCGTTGAAGAAAGCAGCGGTGTTTGTTTCAACACATCGAAAGTTGTATTTCCTTTCGTAACCGGTGCGTTAGAAATATCGTAAACAAAACGGTCGCTTTCTTTTTTGAAAACTTTTTTAGAAACCAAAACCTCCTGAATATTTTGGGTTTTTGTAGAATCTTTTTTCGGAGTTTCTTGTGCATAAATGAATCCCGAAGTAAATATCGAGGTCAAAATAATAATGCTTTTCATATTTTTTATTTTAATTAATACTATTTATTACAGAGTTATAACATTTAATAAGTACATTGTAATACATAATAGTTACAAAATTTTTATTTATTTTTATTAAGTTATTGATAATCAGTGATAAAAATTTTAAATTAAATTTTAAATTAAATTTTAAACTCTACGAATAAGACAACCGAACCGGAAATTTGTTACATCTGATTAGAAAGTTTTTTGAAAAAAAATTATTCTCTGTCGAAACGGGCAAGTTTTTTATCCACCCAAATTGTCGCAAAAGGAAAGAAAGCGCAAATGAGTGCAAACACAAAATCTTCATCGTCCCAATCATAAATTTTTCTCGTAGGAAGCAGAAACAATAAGTAAAGCGTAAAAAACAATCCGTGAATATTCCCGATGGAGATAATGTAAATCGTGGGAAAAAGTCCATCTCTGTCATAGCGAATCCAAATCATTGCCGAAAACAAAAGCAACCAAGAAATTGCTTCTGCAACGCAAATCTGCTTAAACGATTTGATGATTTTTTCTTCGGGATATTTTGAGAAAAATTTTTCTATGAATTTCATTTGTAATTATTTATAAAATGACGAACCGTCTAAATATTCAAAAACTTCGGGAGGGAGCATTGGTCGAACATTTTTTCCCTCTTTTATCATCTGCCGAATTTCCGTTGCAGAGAGTTCTACAATAGGTGCGTTGATTAATGAAATATTTTCGTGCGGTAAATATTCGCGGTCTTTTTTTTTTCCTTCAAAAATTCTGGGATACACAATAATCTGATGATTTTTAATCAGTAATTCGGCATTTTTCCATTTATGAAGTCCGTCCAAATTGTCTTCACCCATAATCAAAGCAAAAGAATAATCGGGATATTTCTCGTGAAGATAAATAAGCGTATCAATTGTGTAACTCGGTTTTGGGAGAGAAAACTCTACATTACTCGCTTTCATTTTTGGGTAATTTTCAATGGCTCGTTGCACCATATCTAAACGGTTGTGGTCTTTTAACAGCGATTTTTTGTCTTTAAAAGGATTCTGCGGAGAAACGACAAACCACAATTCTTCCATATCCGAATTTTCCAGAATATAATTTGCCAAAATCAAATGACCGATATGAATGGGATTGAAACTCCCGAAAAACAATCCTATTTTTTTCATATTATCTGCGAAAATACCAAAACGCTCAAAATTTATTTAAGTTTTCTTAATTTTATAAAGATAGAAAATCTTTGCATAAAAATATAATAAACCCGTACAAATTAAGCTAAAATGTAGAATTGCCCTGCTTGAAAATGCTTTTTCAAACATCTTTATTCCTTTTCTGTTTTCTTCAAAACACAAGAAAAATAGTTTTGGCTGATTGACGCATTCGTTTTTCGGGGAATAAAAATGACAGTGTATTTTTAGACTATGGTAAAACGTCTATGAGAGAATATTCAGAAAATTTTAGAAATGTTAGTGAAAAGCAGGGAAAATCTAAACAGAGCCAAAATCAATAGATTTTCAACAACCTGCTTTTATTCTTTGTTAAGTAAATTTAATATGGCAACTCAGCATTCACTACTTTTTTATCACCGCTGGAATTGAATAGAACCACGTCTTTCAGGATTACGGTTCTGTCTTTTACGGTAATTGTTCCGGTAGATTTTTCGTTCCCAGTAAATTCAGCATTACCCAAACCGCTTCCAACGCCAGATAAAGTTACCGCTACAATTCCCGGTTCTGGCTCTGTCATTGGTAATGAACCACCGCGGTCATAGATTTTCAGCTGTGAAGAATTTGCATCCTTTTCATTCAGAAAAGTAACCTGAAGCAGCTCAAAATCAGTAACTTCCGGATTGTCGGAATTGTGTTGACAAAGAACAGAAAAATTCCCTTTTTCTTTATCGCCGAAATACTGCGTTTCAACAGGTGCAGAAACTTCTTTCCCGGCGAAGCTGAACGTTCCGGTTTTTTCGGTCTCCTCTATTTCAATGCCATCTTTGGCAGCTTCTGTTTTTATAATTTCATCGGTTTTGTCTTTGTTATCTTTACATGAAATGGTAAATGCCAATAACACGACTGCTGTTGTAAAAATTACTTTTTTCATTTTGATTCTTATTATATAAATGCTTATTTACAGACGTTAGTTTTGGTTTTCGGTTGTTTTCCATTGGCGGTAAACCCATTGTCGGTAATTATTTTCAAGATATTTTCTTTTAGATCTTTATCGCTGTTATTAGCTATAGAAACATAAATTTTTCCTTTATCCAAATCAATGGAAACATTCATTACGCCATTTTTGCCTCTTATCAATTCTTCAAGCAAATCGCTTCCGTCTTGGCATTTTACATTAGATGTAATTACAATTTCATTACCGGAAACATTTGCTGATTCATTATAACTCTTTGTTTCCAAAGAAGTGTTGCTGTTAGAAGCTCCTGTTTCATTATTGTTTTCGGAATTTCTTTTATTTTTTGATTTCTTGCTGGCAATTCCTTCAATGCTTTTATCTATTGCGTTGTCAACTTTACTTTCAGCTTTGTTCTGGGCTTTTTGGATGATTTCATCTTTCTTCCGGTTCAGAAGGTCTGTGAAAGACTGCGCATTAGCATTAATGCTGAAAGCGAGTACAATTAGTGTAATCAAATACTTCATTTTATTTGTTTTTTGGGTATTTATTCTGTCTGCTGAAATATAAAACTGAGGTCTCCGGCATAATAATTATCTCGTGGATATAAAGGAAAGGTTTGAGTGGCACCATCAGAATAACCATACCCATCAATCCTAATATTTCCTGTCAGAATAGGATAAGTGGTTGCTGATCCATCAGTTTTTTGTCTATAATAATAACTGTCATCATTATAGGTAATTGCATATTTTTTATCTTTTTCCAATTCTAATGGAGTGATATTCTTAATAACTTCTGTATTAGCGGTTACACTGGCAATGGTTTCTGTACGCAGCACTGTTTTTGTTGTTGCATCCCAAATCGTAACACGTACATTGGTAGCCGCACCGGGAATTTTAAAAGTAAGGGATTTGATTTTTCCTTTTACTAAAGGTGTGAATGTCAATCCAAATTCAAAATAACCATAATCAACCATATTTGAAGTTTTTTGCCCAAATCCGCTTTTGTTGAGATATTCTGCTAGTGGATTTTCTTCAGCGTATTCTACTGGTGGTTTGTTGTCATCATCTTTCCGGCAGCTGCTTATGGTGAAAGTAGTACCGAGCACTACAAGCAATAAAAGGATTTTTACACTTTTGTTTTTGATGGTTGTTTTGAAAAATTGCTGTGTTGTTTTCATTTTTTATAATTTTGGTTTTTCAATTATTTTGGTCAAAGATATACGGCATTCTCCCTGTAAAAAACACCAAATAGACGAACGACTTATAAAATAGACGAATGAAATTCAAAAAATTATTTCTAAATTTGAGCAACGGCAGAAAATAATAAATGAATACCCTGAACTGTGTTATTGCAGATGATAACGAAATAGACCGGCTTACTGTACTGTCTTTCGCCAAAAAATTCCCTAATCTTAGTATTTTGGGAGCGTGTTCTGATGCAGATGAAGCACTGGAAATTATTGAGAACAATATTGTTGATGTCCTTTTTCTGGATATTGATATGCCCGGTTTGTCGGGTGTGGAACTCCGGAAAAAAGCAAATCACGTTCCTGCTTGTATTTTTATTACTTCACACCCGGAATTTGCCGTGGAAAGTTTCGAGCTTGAAACTTTGGATTTTATCGTAAAGCCATTGAAACTTGACCGTTTTGAACAAACTGTAAAAAGAATCGAAGATTTTTTTGAAATCAGAGAAAAAGTTCACCTTTTTGAATCCAGCATTGGCGGCGATGTGATTTATATTAAAGAAGGACACGAGCAAATCAAAGTAAAACTGCACGAAATTCTCTATCTGGAAGCACTGAAAGATTACACAAAAATCGTAACATCGAAGAGAAAGCATTGTGTTTTGACAAGCATCGGCAATTTGCTGAAAGAAGAGCAGTTCCGGTCATTTATTCGAATCCATCGCAGTTTTGCCGTTCAGAAAAATTTTATCGAGAAAAAACTACCGTCAGAAATTCTCCTCAATAATGGAACAGCAATACCCATCGGAAGAAGTTATAAAGATAATTTAAACTTTATGATATGAAAACCCGGATTTTCATATTACTTTGTCTGTTCCCGATAATTGCTTTCTCACAGAATAAAAAAACAGAAGAACTTTTGCGAAAAATTTCTGAACATCAGAAAGAAGACACGGAAAAAGTAGATTTAATGCTTCAGCTCAGTGCTGGATATTTTGGTGCGGATACCAAAAAACTTTCCGAAACGGCAAAAGAAGCATACAATCTCAGTAATAAAATTAATTACAAAAAAGGAATGGCAGAATCGCTGAAATTACAGGGAGCAGCCAATATTTCTCTCGGAGATTATAAAACCGCTGAATCCTATTTCAACGAATCGCTTAAAATCTACCAAAACATCAATTACAACCCAGGAATCGTGATATGTTATTCCAATCTCGGTTCGGTGAAACTATATCAGAATCTTTATCCCGATGCGCTGAAATTATACCAAACATCAATCCGCTATGCAGAAAAATCAGGTGATTTCAAAAACTCGGCACTTGCTTACGGAAATATGGGAATCATTTACAGCGAACTGAAAAATTATAATCAGGCATTAACACAATTTAATCAGGCGTTGCAAAACCACATTAAAGCCAATAATGCAAACGGAATTGCTTCGAGTTACTCCAACATTGGTACGGTTTATTTCAATCAGGAAAACTTCCCTGAAGCATATCGGTATTACAATCTTGCTCTCGAAAAAAACAAAGAAATAGGGAATCAGTTGGGAATTGCACGAGAATATGGCAATATTGCGAGTTTTTATATGAAAGAAAATAATTATGCAAAAGCATTTGAAAACATCAATTCTGCCCTCAAAATAAATCAGGAACTGAAAAACAAGAAAGGAATTGCACTCAATTATCAAGGTTTGGGCGAATTTTATCTCAACGGAAAACAACCCGAAAAAGCATTGGAGAGTTTTCAGAAAGCTCTGAAAATTGCTGATGAAATCGGAACAAAGGATATTCAGAAAAACACCTATCAAAGTTTAAGCGAGTTGTACGGACAAAAGAAAAATGCTGATAGTGCTTATTATTACTACAAAAAATATATTGATATTAAGGAAACTTTCGATAACGAAAACAACCGAAAGCAAATCTCTCGATTAGAAGTTCAGTATGAATTTGATTCGAAAGAAGAAAAGTATAAAAACCAGCAGATTCTCGACGCAGAAAGATTAAAGAAAAATCAGTTGCAATTGCAACAGAATCAGTTGCTGCTGAATATCAATAATTTAAAACTGAGCGAAAGCAACAAAGCAAGAGATTTGGTGCATCTCGATTATCTGAAAACACAGGCAGAACTGAAAAATGAACAATTAGAATCTAACACGCAGCAAAAACAACTAGAAATTTCTAAAAAAGAAATCCTGCTTAAACAGAATGAAATCAAAGTCAATAAACTGCAATTAGCCGCAAAAGAAAAGCAAAAATGGTTTTACATTATCGGAATCGGGTTGCTTTCCGTGATCGGAATAATGCTTTTTTATCAAAGCAGGAACCGCCAAAAGAACAACGAAAAACTCTCTTTATTAAACAGCGAACTCGATAAAGCCAACAAAAACAAAATACGTTTTTTCGGAATCCTGAATCACGATTTACGCAGTCCGGTTGCTTCTTTGGTACATTTTCTTCATTTGCAGAAAGATGCTCCCGATTTGCTGGACGAAGAAACCCAAAACAGATTAAATCGGCAAACCACAACTTCCGCAGAACGGCTTTTGCAGCAAATGGAAGATTTGCTTTTGTGGTCAAAATCGCAAATGGAAAAATTTGAAGCCCAGAAAAAACAATTTTCGGTAAAAGAACTTTTTTCAGAGTTGCAAAACGAATTTGTATGGGTTGAAAATACGGAAATCATTTTTGAAGATTTCTCTGAGATAAAAATATTTTCCGATAAAGAATATTTAAAAACCATTCTGCGAAACCTCATCGGAAATGCCGTTAAAGTTCTGGGAAACAAACCCGAAGCAAAAATTCTCTGTTCTGCCGAAAACATTTCCAATTCCGTAAAAATATCTGTAAAAGACAACGGCGGCGGAACGGAAATCGAAAAATTCAAAGCATTATACAGCGATAGCGAAAGCATCGGAATCAAGCAGGGACTTGGTCTGCATGTTATCCGTGATTTGTGTAAAGCTGTTGATGCGGAAATCGAAGTGAAAACCAATAAGGAAATAGGAGAAACAGAAATTATTTTATTCCTTAAAAAATTGAACCGCTAAAAAATTACAAAACAATATCTTTGTAAAAATGACCAAAAGTAATTTATGCTCGAAAAAAAAGAACACTTCTACGAAAAAGCCGTTTTGGTCGGCTTAATTACCAAAGAACAGGACGAAGACAAACTGCAGGAATATATGGACGAACTGGAGTTTCTGGCTTTCACAGCCGGAGCAACGGTGGAAAAAAGATTCACGCAGAAAATGTCGATGCCGGATTCAAAAACATTTGTCGGAAAAGGAAAAATGGAGGAAATACGGGATTTTGTGAAAGAACACGAAATCGGAACCGTGATTTTCGATGATGAACTTTCGCCATCGCAACTGAAAAATCTCGAAAGAGAAATGGAAGTGAAAATTCTCGACAGAACAAATTTGATTTTAGATATTTTCGCACAAAGAGCGCAAACTTCCTATGCAAGAACTCAGGTAGAACTCGCTCAATATGAATATCTTTTGCCAAGATTGACCAGAATGTGGACACACCTTGAAAGACAACGAGGCGGAATCGGAATGAGAGGACCCGGAGAAACGGAAATTGAAACAGACCGAAGAATTATCCGCGACAGAATTTCTTTATTAAAGGAAAAATTAAAAACCATTGATAAGCAAATGGCAACACAACGTAACAATCGCGGAAAAATGGTGCGTGTTGCACTTGTTGGTTATACAAATGTCGGGAAATCGACGTTGATGAATGCGCTTTCAAAATCTGAAGTTTTTGCGGAAAATAAATTGTTTGCAACGCTCGATACAACCGTGAGAAAAGTGGTTGTCGGAAATCTGCCGTTTCTTTTGACCGATACGGTTGGTTTTATTAGAAAACTTCCTACGCAACTGGTAGAAAGTTTCAAATCAACTCTTGATGAAGTTCGTGAAGCGGATCTGTTGATTCACGTTGTAGATATTTCGCACGAAAGTTTTGAAGACCATATTGATTCCGTAAATCAGATTTTGCAGGAAATCGATGCTCATCAAAAACCAATGATTATGGTTTTCAACAAAATAGATGATTTCAGTTACGAGAAAAAAGAGGAAGACGATTTGACACCTTCAACCAGAAAAAATATTTCCCTCGAAGAATGGAAAAAAACGTGGATGGCAAAATCGAAATATCCTACGGTTTTTATTTCGGCTTTAACAAAGGAAAATTTCCCGGAAATGAAAAGATTAATTTACGACGAAGTGCATAAAATTCACATTTCGAGATTTCCGTATAACGATTTTCTGTTTGAGTATTTTGATGATGAAGAAAATTAATTTTAAAATTTAAAAAAATGAACAGAATATTTTTACTTGCGATTATATTGGTTTCCAACGTTTTGTTTTCACAAATAAACGTGATGGAAATTAAAAAAAATGTTTTAGAAAATCCCCAAAAATTCTATTATGATTATTTGGAAGTTTTCAAAAACGACCCGTCAAAACTTTCTCAAGAAGAACGAAAATATCTTTATTAGGGAAGCCGATTCGTAAAATCAGAATATGATATAAAAAATTATAATGATGATTATAAATCCGTTTGGGAATTGACTCGTAAAAAAATATCAAAGAAAAATGCTTTAAAAATTCTTGAAAAAGCGGAAACAGCATATCATAAAAATCCGCTGGACAATGAAATATTAGTTTCAATGGTAAATATATATGACGCAATTGGCGAAAAAACAAAAGCAGAATTGTGTGTTTTGCAGAATAATACAATCATCAAAACGATAGATGAAAGTGGAACAGGAAAAACAGAAGATTCACCAATTTGTGTAATCAGAGCGGGAGATATGATAAGTCTTGCGAAACCTATAATGATGTTTGGAAGCGATTTTAAACAAAAAGATTTAAAAACTGATGACAATTGTATTTTGACAAAATACTCTAATGGTGGAATTGACTTATTTGTAAAATGTATTGAATGTTTTAATTTTTAAACTTGAAACCTGAAACCTGAAACAAAAACTTATGGAATTATATTATTCATTTTCAGTCTTAATCGTTTTGGCATCGCTTTTCGGCTATATCAATTACCGCGTTTTGAAACTTCCGAATACTATCGGAATTATGGTTATTGCCATTATCGTTTCGGTCATTCTGGTTTTGTTCGGCGAAACGATACTGCCCAAAACAACACAACATCTTCACAATCTTATCGGAAATTTTGATTTTACCGAAGTTCTGATGGGAGCAATGTTGAATTTCCTGCTTTTTGCAGGCGGAATCCACGTAAACATCAAAGATTTGAAAGAGCAGTTTACGCCCGTTCTTATTTTTGCGACGGTGGGAGTTTTGATTTCCACTTTTGCTGTTGCTTTCGGAGCATTTTATATTTTGCCTTTGGTCGGGATTAAAATTCCGTTTTTGTATTGCCTGGTTTTCGGAGCGTTGATTTCTCCAACCGACCCTGTTGCGGTTCTCAGTATCCTGAAAAAAGCCAATGTTACCAAATCTCTGGAAACCAAAGTTGCGGGAGAATCACTTTTCAATGACGGAATGGCGGTTGTTGTTTTTGCTGTGGTTTTGCAGTTGGCAATAGGAAAAGAAGTGGATTTAACGGTGGAACATATAGGACTTTTATTGCTGAAAGAAGCAGGAGGCGGTTTGCTTTTGGGTGTTCTTTTGGGATATACTGCTTCCAGAGCAATGCGTGTTGTAGATGATTATATTATTTCTGTTCTCATTACGCTTTCTGTAGTGATGGGAGGCTATCTCATTGCTCACGAACTGCATTTTTCTGCTCCGCTTGCAATGGTTGCAGCCGGATTGTTTATGGGAAATTTCAGTGCAAGTTTCAAAATGAAATCTGAAACGCAGGATTATCTCATCAAGTTCTGGGAACTGATTGACGAAATTATGAATGCCGTTTTGTTCCTTTTTATCGGGTTTGAATTGCTGCTCATCAAAGATTTGAACGAATATCTTTTTGCCGGCGGAATCTGTATTCTGATTGTTTTGCTCGCAAGATGGATTTCTATTTTTTTCCCGACAAAGTTTATGAGCATCAAAACGAGATTCAGCCCTCAAACGGTAAAGGTTTTGGTTTGGGGTGGTCTTCGCGGCGGTGTTTCCATTGCTTTAGCTTTATCGATTCCGAAGAATCAGTACAGTGATATTATCATCAGTATTACCTATTGTGTGGTGGTGTTTTCCATTATTGTTCAGGGACTTACCATTGAAAAAGTTGCCAATCCGAAAGAAATTAAAACGGAGGAACAGGAAATGGAAATTGAAGAGAGCGAAGAATCTTAATTTTTCTCCCAAACCAAAGCACTTGCTCCGAGAATTGCAGCATCGGCTTCATCTAATTCACTGAAAACCAATTTTACTTTTCCTCTGAAAATAGGGAGGAGATTCCGTTCCATGTGGAGTTTGGTGGGTTTCAGCAGAAAATCTCCGGCTTTTATCACGCCGCCGAAAAGCAAAATTGCTTCAGGAGAAGAAAACATCACGAAATTTGCCAATGCTTCGCCTAGTTTCTGTCCGGTGTAGCGAAATACTTCTATTGCAGTCGGGTCTTTTTTTACGGCACATTCGTAAACGGTTTTCGAATTGATTTTTTCTTCCGGATAACTGTTGAGAAGCGATTCGGGAAACTCTGCTCTCATCTTTTTTGCTGTGATGGTAATTCCCGTTGCAGATGCATACGCTTCTAAACTCCCTTCAGACCCTGTACTCCAATGTTTTCTTCCTCCCGGTTTTACAACGGTATGACCGAGTTCTCCGGCAAATCCGTCGTGTCCGTAGATGAGTTGTCCGTTGGCGATTATTCCGCTTCCGACACCTGTTCCGAGCGTAATCATGATAAAATCTTTCATTCCTCTTGCTGCGCCGAACATCATTTCACCGAGAGCAGCAGCATTGGCATCATTTGTCATTTTGCAGGGAACACCAAATTTTTCAGACATTAATTCCGCAAACGGAATCACACCTTTCCAAGGAAGATTCGGGGCTTGCTCAATCGTTCCTCTGTAATAATTGGCGTTTGGTGCGCCAACTCCTATTCCGTCAAGTTGTTTTTCTGGGCAGTGTTTTTTGATGAAAGGATTTATCTGAGTGTATAGTTCTGCAATAAAATCTTCCACTTTTTCATATACATCTGTTTTTATGGTTCCTTTTTCTAGAATTTCTCCACGGTGATTGACCAACCCAAATTTGGTATTGGTTCCACCGATGTCTATTCCCAAAGCAACCTGTTTAGACAAATCAATTATTGACATGCAATGTTAATTTAGTTTTTAAAAGTACAAAAATTAATATTATATGAAAGAGAATTACAAAAACTTCTACTCTGAGTGAAATAAAAAACTTCTCACGGATGGTGTGAGAAGTTTAAATCTGATATGTTGTTTATCTTATTGCAGAATCAACTTTTTAGATTCTACATGATCACCTGCTTTTAGCATGATGATATAGTTCCCTCGCTGCAAATTCTGCAGGTTGAGTTCTTTTTTGAAGAATCCTTGCTGGTTGGATATTTCTGTTTCATAAATTTTTTTTCCGCTCATATCAAAAATGGAAACATTTGCGTTTTTAGAACCGTTTTTTGCATCATACAAAAGGGTAACTTGTTTGTTAGGAGCCGGATTAGGATATACTCCGAAAGCAATTTTTGCATTTGCCTCGCTGCTCGCAAGAAGACTTGTAATATCTTTATATTTGAAATACATATTTCCAGTAGAAGAACCTCCGTTTTCTATAAAATACATTCTGTAATATTTGTCGTTTTCTTTGATATAATAAACTACATCACTGTAGATACCAGTAGTAGGTTTCCAAGAATGACCGATGGTGGTGATTCCTTTTTTAAAATCAGCAGCAGCAGGAAGATTGATTGCACTTGTCGACTGTGTTTCCGGCTGAACTTTTGCCACCGTAATTCTCGGGCTTTGAATAACACCTGAAAGTCGGTACATCATCACTCCCATATAGAAAGTGAAGTATCTTGTGAACATAAAATCCCAGTTTGCTCTTATCGGCTCCAAATTAGGAACTTCTGCATCGTTAATCAAGGAATAGTAGTTGAAATAAGAATCGGTTGTTCCGTTTGCGATTACTTTAGTAACGGTAGTTCCCCAAGAAGAACCGTTCCATTTGGCGTATTTGAATGTATAACCACCAAAATAATCAGTAATCATAAATTTGATATAAGAACTGTTATCAAGATATTTTAGTACGAAAATTACTTTTCCGTCTATATGATGATTTGGGAGATATTCTCCCCATCCGTAAGTTGCAGAACCCTTTTCGAAAGCACCTTCTTGCAGCTTATCCGTTTGGTCGGGATTGTACAGAGGATCTCCCCAAGAACCAATATTTGCAATATTGATATTATCCCAATCCGCAGGATTGTTAGATGCTTCATAAACTTCGATGTTCTGAGCATCATTTATTCTTGAACCGAAATCCATAGCACTTACTCTGTAGAATGCAACGTCCCAAGTATTTGCGGGTTGAGAAGTCAGTGTATTTTCAGAGAGGTCGAAGAAAACCCTGTTTTGATAAGCAGGACCTGTAGTGGCGTTTACTGTAGTATAACCATTTTGGTCAACTTGGGCATTGTAAATCCCTGTAAATCCGGCTAACAAAAGAGCCGATAGAAGTAGTTTGTTTTTCATAACTATACTTATTTAGAATTAATAAAAATAATTTTCTGCAAATGTATCATTTTATTTAGAATGATTAAAAATAATTTTCATATTTTTGCAAAATAATTTTCCAATATGAAAATAAAATTATCTGCAATCATTGTTGCAATCGCAATTTGCAACGGTTTTTATGCACAGAAAAAAGATACTGTGAATATACAGGAAGTAGTGGTTACAGGACAGTACAGTCCACAATCTATCAAAAAATCTCTTTATAAAGTAGAAGTAATCAGTGGAGATGACATCAAAAGAATGGCGGTGAATAACGTAGCTGAAGTTTTGGGGCAGACTTTAAATATCTTAATCGTTCCCGAAAAAAAATCTGGAGATTCCAAAGCAAATATTATGGGAATGGGAGCGGATTATACCAAAATTTTAATAGATAATATTCCCGTAGTTGGTGATACAGGATTGGGAAGCAATATTGATTTAACCAAACTTTCGCTTGATAATATTGAAAGAATAGAAATCGTAAAAGGTTCTATGGGAGTGGAATTCGGGAACAATGCCGTTGCAGGAGTTGTCAATATTATAACTAAAAAATCATCATTCAAAAAATGGAATATCCGCGGATTTGTACAGGAAGAAACCGTAGGAAAAGAATACGACAGAGTTGATTACGGAAAAGGAAGACACATACAATCTTTGGGAATTTCTCATAATATTTCCGATAAATGGTATGCAGATTTATCTTTGAACAGAAATGATTTTCAGGGATTTTGGGGAATGCAGCAAGGTAAAAATTATTTTGAACAGGATAGTAAACGCGGCTACGAATGGCAGCCGAAAGAACAATGGAATCCTGCATTTATGCTGAAATTTTCTTCCCCGAAAACACAGTTCTTTTACAAAGCAGATTATCTTTTAGAAAAAATAAATTACTACAATCCGGTGGTAGATTTCAAATTTCTCGGTGCAGGACAAAACACTTTTACGTCTAAAGACCGAGATTATTCTACGGATAGAATGCTCCATCATTTCAATATTCAAACGGAGATTTTTAAGAAAACAAAATATACCGGAGATTTTTCTTACCAAAAGCAAACGAGAAAAATGCAGGATTACACCTTTGATATTCCGGCAAGAAAAGAAATATCGAGGGAAGATGAAAATACTTATTATCAGGCAGAAACTTACTATTCCCGGGGAACGTTCAGCAATTTTTTAAATTCTGAAAAAACCAATGCACAATTCGGTTATGAAGGAGATTATACCCGCGGTTTTGCAGGTTGGCAAACCGGAAGTTTTTCGGGAAATGTAATAAAAGATGTATTGTCAGTAGGAGTTTTTGCTTCGGCGGAGTTCAACCTTAGTGAAACATGGTTTCTGAGACCGGGATTTCGTGTGAATTTTTCTGATGTTTTCCAATCCAAACCAAGTTTTTCTTTGGTCTTTAAAAACAAACTCAATGAGCAGTCTGAGTTTCGGGCAATCGTAGGTTCGGCAAATAGAAACCCTACTTTTGAAGAACTTTTTGCTCGTATGGACGATGCTAATCACAAAATCTTCGGTAATGAAGATTTGAAACCGGAAAACTCTTATTCGGGAATGTTATATTATTCTGTTTTCAGCAAACCCGATTCTAATCTGAAATGGAGTGTTGATGCAAGTTCTCTATATCTACAAACAGAAGACCGCATAGAATTGGCGGTAATTAATGAAAACCCAATAACTTACAAATATATTAATGTAGAGGCGTATCAATCTTGGTTGAACTCGGTTTCGGGAAAAATTTCCAATAAAAATTTCGGAATTAATGTAGGGTTTTCCGTTTTGGGAAGAACAATGGATATTGACGGAACCGGCGATGATAAATTAAGATTTTCAAGCGAAGTTAATGCTTCTGCTTATTATAATTTGCTGAAAACCAAAACTTCTTTTGCTGTTTTTTACAAAGGAGTAGGGAAGACTTATCGTTTCACCGAAGACAAGAGCTTAGGAATTACCCAATATATCCCGGTAGAACAAAATGCGTTTTCTCTGATGGACGTATCAATTTCACAGAAAATCTGGAAAGATCATTTTGTACTGACATTCGGGGTGAGAAATATTTTTGATATTTCTGATGTTCGCAATTCGGGCGAAACAGGCGGAGTTCACGGCAATTCTTCAGGAAGTGTTCCTGCTGAAAGAATGTTCTACGGAAGAAGTTATTTCGGACGGTTAAATTTTAATTTTTAAAAAAATGAAAAAAATTACATTTACAATTATTTTATCGGCGGTTTTATCTGTTTTCACATCGTGCATTCACGAAGACGACACACCCGTGAAAATTCCGCCAAGAGACGGATCTATCGTTACACCAAATGAAATTGCAGACCCTACGGAAGCCAATCAGTTTTGGATTGAACTCAGCACAGGAAATATCACCGAAACGCATAGAGAACTTTGGGATTTAGGATTCTATTGTGGAGATGAATTCCGAGTAATGCTCAATACTTCTCTAATAATGGCGGTAGGAAAAATAGAAAATGCTTACGATATTGATGCGGTAAATTCGCAAACAGTTGCAGGTTTGAAATCTATTGTTCAGGTTGGGAATTTCCAGGATAATTCACAATACATTGATAATCCGAATGGTGATATTACCAACCAAACTACAGGAATTGCAGAAATCAATGCAAATGATAATTTTAATAATGTCTATCTGCTGAATATGGGTTACAAACCTTATACAGGAAGCACAGTTCCCGGAACTATTTATTCAATAGGAGATTCAAGGGGCTGGAAAAAAATCAGAATTTTGAGAAATCCGGGCGGTTACAAAATTCAGTATGCAGATTTAGACCAAACCACTCATAAAGAATTTATTATTTCTAAAGATACGGATTACAATTATCGGTTTTTCTCTATTGCAAAAGGAGATTATGCACAAATTCAGCCCAAAAATAAAAACTGGGATTTGTGTTTTACTGTTTTTACGAATTTAACTTTAAATCCTACAAACAATACCTACACTTCATACATCTTCCCTGATTTTTTCGCACATAACATATTGGGAAATGTGTCAGCATATCAAGTAAATACAGCAACAGGACAAGGTGAAGCAGAGTATCAAAATTTCAAAAAAGAAGATATTGATGCTACTAAATTTGTAAAGGACGACCAAAGAGTTATCGGAAGCAATTGGCGTACTACAACAGGAACAAACGGTGCAGAAGTATATAACAACAGATTTTATATTCTAAAAAACAGCGATGGATTCTACTTCAAAATTAGGTTTTTAAGAATGAAAGACGATGCAGGAAATCGCGGCTATCCTCAATTTGAATACAAATCACTATAAACAAATTTTAATATAAAACAATTCAATAATAAACTATGAAAAAATTTAAAATAGCAATATTATCAGCTATTCTTTTGGTTGGTTTTTCCTGCAAAAAAGAAAACTCAAAAGATGAAGCAAAATCCGAAAATACAACAGAAGCGGCAGTTTCTAATCAAAAAATAATAACACTCAATGGGGGAATCACAGAAATTGTAAGTGCACTCGGTTACGAAAAAGAAATCGCAGGAACAGATGTTACCAGCACTTTTCCGGAAAGTTTGAAAGCCACGGCAAAAGATTTGGGACACGTTCGCTCAATGACCATTGAGCCAATAATGGCGCTTAATCCTACTTTGATTTTAGCTTCTGATAAAGACATAAATCCAGGATTATTAGAGAAGATCAAAGCATCAAAAATTCAGGCAGAAATTTTCCAACAAGAATTCACTGTTGATGGAACAAAAAAATTGATTGAAGAAGTCGCAAAATCTCTCGGACAAAGTGATTATCAAAAATTAAATGACAAAATCGATGCAGATATAAAACAAATCCAGCCAATTGCAAAAAAACCGAAAGTTCTCTTCATCTACGCAAGAGGAAATATGTTGATGGTTGCCGGAAAAAATACACCCATGACAAGTATGATAGAAATTGCAGGCGGAGAAAATGCAGCCAATTCTTTTGAAGATTTCAAACCATTAACTCCAGAAGCAGTTGTAAATGCAAATCCAGATGTATTACTTTTTTTCACAACTGGTTTAGAGGGATCTGGTGGAACGGAAGGCGTTCTGAAAATGCCGGGAATTTCACAAACTAATGCTGGTAAAAATAAAAAAATCATTGCGATGGATGGTGGATTGCTCTCGTCATTCGGACCAAGAGTTGGTGAAGCTGCTTTAGCTCTGAACAAATTACTGATAGAAAACACGAAATAAACATTTCATTTTGAAAGTTAAAAAACTTAACTTTTACCTAATCATTGGTATCATTATTTTATTGATACTGATGATTTTGGCTTTAAATATAGGCGTTTACGACTTCGGAAATTCATCGGCTTATCAGGTATTATGGAAATTTATTTCCGGAAACCATGAAATTTCCCTCAGCGAAAAATATATTATTTGGGAGGTAAGAGCTTCTAGAATTATTTTTTCTGTTTTAGTAGGAAGTATGTTGGCTGTTTCTGGAACGACTTTGCAGGGAATGTTCAGAAATCCTTTAGCAACAGGAGATTTAATTGGGCTTACTTCTGGTGCAACTTTGTTGGCGGCGATTGCAATTGTTTTAGGACATACTTTTCAGGAGTTTTTACCAGAATGGATACAGATTTCTTTGGTAAGTGTTTCTGCATTTATAGGAGCATTGTTGGCGATGATTTTGGTGTATAGAATTTCAACTTCCGGAGGAAAAACAAATGTTGTAATGATGCTTTTATCGGGTGTTGCAATAACAGCTATCGGTTTTGCCACTACAGGAATGCTGATTTATATTTCTAAAGACGACCAACTTCGAGATTTAACATTTTGGAATCTCGGGAGTTTAGCTGGAGCAACTTGGACGAAAAACGGAATCCTTTTTTTGGTTCTGCTGATTTCATATTTTATAATTCTCCCGAAAGGAAAAGCACTGAACGCAATGATGTTGGGCGAAAAAGATGCACAGCATTTAGGAATTAATGTAGAAAACCTTAAAAAACAAATCATTGTTCTTACTGCATTGATGGTTGGGAGTTGTGTTGCATTTTCAGGCACAATAGGATTTGTCGGTTTGATAATTCCATATATTTTAAGACAGATTTTTCGGTCAGATTATCATTTTATTTTACCGTTATCTGCTATTTGCGGAGGTATTTTGGTGTTGATAGCCGATACAATCAGCAGAACAATTGTTGCTCCTTCTGAATTACCAATCGGGATTTTAACAGGTTTAATGGGAGCACCGGTTTTTATAGCAATTTTGTTAAAATTCAAAAACAATTTACGATGATAAAAGCCCACAAGATTGATTATAAAAACAAAGAATACAACATTTTGCAAGGTGTTGATATTAATGTGGGTTACGGAGAATTTTTGGTAATTGTAGGTCCAAATGGTGCAGGAAAATCGAGCTTATTAAATGTTCTTGCTAACGAAATACGAACAAAAAACAAGCAGGATATTCATTTTAAAGAAAAAATATTATCCGATTGGAAGATTGAAGAATTATCAAAGCATAAAGCCAAGTTTTCTCAACATAATTCTCAAGACATTCCTTTGCTGGTAAAAGATGTAGTAATGATGGGAAGATACCCTTATTTCCATTCACAACCAAGAAATGAAGATGTAAAATCTTCGGAAAAAGCAATGTGCGAAACAGACGTCATTCATCTCGAAAACCGAGAATACAACTCGCTTTCCGGCGGTGAAAAACAGCGTGTTCATCTTGCAAGAGTTCTTGCTCAGTTGGATAATGATATTGCACATTGTCTTCTGTTTTTAGACGAACCACTCAATAATCTTGATGTAAAACATCAGCATAAAACACTAGAATTAATTAAAGATTTTACGAGAAAAAATAATACAGCAATTGTTGTTTTACACGATTTGAATTTAGCAGCAAAATTTGCTGACAAAGTTTTGCTGATGGAAAACGGAAAGGTTCTATCCTGTGGTTCTCCGCAATCAGTTTTCACGGCAGAAACAATCAGTAAAGCATACAATTTTCCATGTACGATATGCAAACATCCCATCAATGAGAACCCGATGATTTTGTTCGGATGAAATCAATTGTGTGATATGAAATTTAACTAAATAATAAACAAAACATTATGAGTACTTTAACAGACGAGCTAAAACAAAAATGGGACGCTCTGAAAACAGAAAATCCGCATCTCAGAATAAGAAACGCAGCACAGCAATTAGGAGTGAGCGAAGCCGAATTGTTGGTAACTAATATCGGAAACGGCGTTACAGCACTTCGTCCGGAATTTTCTGCAATTCTTCAGGAAATCGAGAAATTGGGAAAAGTGATGGCTTTGACCAGAAATGAAGAATGTGTTCACGAAAGAAAAGGAGTTTATCTGAATCCCGATTTCAGCAATCCGCACGCACAGTTATTCGTTGGAGAAGATATTGATTTGAGGATTTTTCTTATTTCATGGAAACACGCATTTTCCGTTGTCGAAGGCGATAGAAAAAGTTTTCAGTTTTTCGGAAAAGACGGATTGGCTCTTCACAAAATTTACCTTACAAAAGACAGTGATACGGAAAATTTTGATAAACTGTCGGAAAAATATAAATCGGAAAATCAAACGACTGAATTTACAGCAGAACCGCTTTCTGCAAAACCTGCGGATAAACCAGATTCCGAAATTGATATAGAAGGTTTCCAAAAAGCGTGGATAGAAATGAAAGACACGCACGATTTCTTCGGAATTATAAGAAAATTCGGACTATCCAGAACACAGGCTTTGAGATTAGCACCAGAAGGTTTTGCAAAAAAAATTGATAATTCTAAAGCCGTAAATCTTTTAGAAGACGCTTCGGAAAAGCAGATCCCAATTATGGTTTTTACAGGAAACAGAGCAATTATCCAAATTCATACAGGCGAAGTAAAAAAAGTAATGTGGCATGGACCGTGGTTTAATGTGATGGATCCGGATTTTAATCTTCATCTGGACACTACGAAAATAGCCGAAACGTGGATTGTGAAAAAACCTACGGAAGACGGTGAGGTTACTTCTGTTGAAGTTTTTAATAAAGAAGGAGATCTCATTGTTCAGTTTTTCGGAAAAAGAAAACCAGGAATTCCGGAATTGCACGAATGGAAGGATTTGGTAAAAAATCTTGACTAAGATAAAAAATCTCCGAAGCCAACGCTTCGGAGATTTTATTTTGATATATTGTTTAGTACTGATTACTTGAACAATTGTTTTACTGAGGGATTTCTCCTTTGTATAAAAACGAAATAACTTCTTTATTTACTTTTTCTACCATTTCGCTGAAGAGGTGAAAAGATTCTTGCTTGTAAATAACGAGCGGGTCTTTCTGCTCATAAACCGCACCTTGAGATGAGCGACGCAAATCGTCCATTTCTCTCAAGTGGTGTTTCCAGTTTTCATCGATAATGGCGAGTGAAATATTCTTCTCAAAATCATTAACCAAAGAATCGCATTTTGTTTCATATGCTTCTTTCAAATCGGTTACAATGGTCATCGTTTTAATACCGTCAGTAAAAGGAACCTGTATCATTTTAAACTTATCTCCCTGATTTTTATATACGTTTTCAATAATAGGGAAAGATTTTTCTTTCAGCAGATTCAGTTTGTTTTGATAATCTTCAGATGCTGCCTGATAAACGATTTCTGCTAATTCCGGAATTGATTTGTTTTTGAAATCGCTTTCGGAAACAGGAGAACCCATTGTAAAATATTTAATGATTTCATACTCGAAATCTTTATAATCACCATCAGCTTTTCCTTTGGTAACGATAGATTGCGCTACATCAAAAATCATGTTAGAAATATCATATTTCAAATGGTCGCCAAACAAAGCATTTTTTCTTCTTTTGTAGATAACGTCGCGTTGTTTGTTCATCACATCGTCATATTCCAAGAGTCTCTTTCTGATACCAAAGTTGTTTTGCTCTACTTTTTTCTGTGCTCTTTCTATGGACTTTGAAATCATGGAATGCTGAATTACTTCACCTTCTTTATGTCCCATTCTGTCCATCATTTTCGCAATTCTTTCAGACCCGAAAAGACGCATCAAATTGTCTTCCAGAGAAACATAGAATTGTGAACTTCCGGGGTCTCCTTGTCTTCCGGCACGACCTCTCAACTGTCGGTCAACACGTCTTGAATCGTGTCTTTCTGTCCCGATAATTGCTAAACCTCCTGCTTCTTTCACACCTTCTCCCAGCTTAATATCGGTTCCTCTTCCTGCCATATTTGTAGCAATGGTTACAATACCCGGTCTTCCTGCTTCTGCAACGATTTCTGCTTCTTTTTTGTGAAGTTTCGCGTTGAGAACATTATGCTGAATTTTTCTTAATTGCAACGCTCTTGATAATAATTGCGAAATTTCTACCGAAGTTGTTCCCACCAAAACAGGTCTTCCTTCGGAAGTGAGATTTTCAATTTTTTCGATGACGGCATTGTATTTTTCGCGGTTGGTTTTATACACCAAATCCTGATCGTCATTTCTTTGGATATTTCTGTTTGTAGGGATTACCACTACATCGAGTTTATAAATCTGCCAGAATTCACCTGCTTCGGTTTCCGCAGTTCCCGTCATTCCTGCAAGTTTGTTATACATACGGAAATAATTCTGCAAAGTAATCGTAGCAAAAGTTTGTGTTGCCGCTTCTATTTTTACGTTTTCTTTGGCTTCAATCGCTTGGTGAAGTCCGTCTGAATAACGTCTTCCTTCCATAATACGACCGGTTTGCTCATCTACAATTTTCACTTCGCCATCAATAACTACATATTCATCATCTTTTTCAAATAAAGTATATGCTTTCAAAAGTTGGTTTAGTGTGTGAACTCTTTCTGATTTTACGGCAAACTCGCTGAAAAGTTTTTCTTTGGCTTCAAATTCTTCTTCTTTGGTTAAATTTTTGGCTTCGAGTTCTGCAATTTCCGTAGCAATATCGTTTAGTACGAAGAAATCTTTGTCTTCATTTCCTGCGGACATATATTCTACACCTTTATCAGTAAGGTCGATTTGATTGTTTTTTTCATCGATAACGAAATAAAGGTCTTTGTCAACAATCGGCATATCGCGGTTGTTGTCTTGCATATACTGTGCTTCGGTTTTTTGAAGCAGAGCTTTGTTTCCGCTTTCCGAAAGAAATTTGATGAGTTGTCTGTTTTTCGGCAAACCTCTGTATGCCTGTAAAAGTTTGAAACCACCTTCTTTGTTATTTCCAGCTGCAATGAGTTTTTTTGCTTCGTTAAAAATCTGCGTAACGGTTTTTTTCTGCACTTCTGCAATTCTGTCCACCGATGGTTTTAGCACGTCAAATTCTTGTCTGTCTCCTAACGGAACAGGACCGGAAATAATAAGCGGAGTTCTTGCATCGTCTACCAAAACGGAATCTACCTCATCTACAATAGCAAAATTCAACTCGCCCTGTACTAATTCTTCCGGTGAAGTTACCATGTTATCTCTCAGATAATCGAATCCGAATTCGTTATTTGTTCCGTATGTAATATCGGAATTATATGCTTTTCTTCTTGCATCAGAATTCGGTTGGTGAACGTCAATACAGTCAATCGTTAAACCATGAAACTGATAAAGAGGTCCCATCCAAGCGGAGTCTCTTTTCGCCAAATAATCGTTTACAGTTACTACGTGAACTCCTCTTCCAGGAAGTGCGTTGAGATAAATCGGTAAAGTTCCTACCAAGGTTTTTCCTTCTCCGGTTGCCATTTCCGCAATTTTTCCGCTGTGGAGAACAACACCGCCGATGAACTGAACATCGTAATGAACCATATCCCAAACTACGGAAGTTCCTGCTGCATCCCAATGGTTTTTCCAAACAGCGGTTTCACCTTGTATTTCAACGAAATCTTTGGTTGCCGCCAATTCTTTGTCCATTTCTGTTGCGGTAACGCGTATTTCACCGTTTTCGGCTAATCTTCTTGCGGTTTCTTTTACAAGTGCAAATGCTTCGGGCAGAATTTCGCTTAGCACTTTTTCCTCAATCTGGTAAGAATCTTTTTTCAATTCTTCTACTTTAGAAAAAAGTGTTTCTTTTTCATCTACATTTTCAGAATTTTTGATTTGTTCTTTTACGGCATCAATTTCAGTAGAAATATTTGCGGTTGCTGCTTTTATTTTCTCTTTGAATTCTGCTGTTTTAGCTCTCAAACCATCATCAGAAAGTTCGTTAATTTTCGGTTCTGCTGCTTTTATTTTGTTAACAACTTTTTTTACTTCTTTCAGGTCGGTTGCGTTTTTATCGCCCAAGAAACCTTTCAGAACTTTGTCTATAAAACCCATTTAGTTTGCTTTTGGCAATTGGCTTTTGGCTAATTGCGTTTATATAATTATTGATAAAAAAGCTAATAGCAATTTGCTATCAGCTAAATGCTAATATTCATCTTCGTTCCAGAGAAAATCTTCGTCGGTAGGATAATCGCTCCAAACTTCTTCTATAGATTCGTAAACCTCTCCTTCATCTTCTATGGCTTGCAGATTTTCTACAACTTCCATTGGTGCACCAGTTCTGATTGCATAATCAATTAATTCTGCTTTTGTCATCGGCCAAGGTGCGTCGCTGAGATAAGATGCTAATTCTAATGTCCAATACATATCTTAAATTTTTTGCAAAAGTAAAAAATTAGGTGAGATTTCAGCTATTTTTATTGCTGATTTTCAAAATTTTGGCAGTAAGATGAGTAGTTGGAAGAAGGAAGTTTTTCTATCCCGCTAATTTCACACTTCTGGCAAAATCTTACTCGCCATTTCTCAAAAACCATTCCACAAAAATTTTTATGCCATTTTGGAAATTTGTTGTCGGGTTATAACCGATTAATGTTTTTGCTTTGCTAATGTCTGCGTTGGTTTTCAGAACATCTCCCGGTTGCAGCGGAAGTAATTTTTTGATTGCCTTTTTACCCAGAGTATTTTCTATTTCAGCAACCATTTCGTTGAGCGTAATGACTTCGCTTTCACCGAGATTGATTATTTCATAAATATTTTCGTGGGTTTCAAGATATTTTATTGATTTCAAAATTCCGTCAATAATATCATCAATAAAAGTATAATCTCTCGCTGTAGAACCAACGCCGAAGAAAGGGATTTCACGGTTTTTAGAAATCAGTTTCGTGAACTTATGAATCGCCAAATCTGGTCTTTGTCTTGGTCCGTAAACCGTGAAAAACCGCAAATGAATCATATCGATTTTATATAAATCGTGATAAACGTGCCCGAAAATTTCTACTGCTTTTTTAGTTGCTGCATAAGGCGAAATAGGATTATCGACATTATCCGTCTCGGAAAAAGGAATTTTCTTGTTGTTTCCGTAAACGCTTGATGATGAAGCGCAAACGAATTTGTGAATTTTAAATTCTTTGCACAACTCCAAAAGATTCATCGTTCCGCGAATGTTTACTTCCTCATATTCCAAAGGTCGCTCAATTGACGGACGAACTCCGGCTAAAGCTGCGAGATGAATAACCAAATCTATTTTGTGGTTTTCAAAGATTTTCTGCAATCCGTTTTTGTCTCTAATATCTTGATAATAAATATGATAATTTATTGAATTGACTTCGGAAATCAGTTTTTGAATATCGGTTTCTTTTTCTTTAAAATCGAAATCCAAATTTTTTCCGACCGATTCCAAAGTATTCCGGATTTTTATTTTGTAATCATAGAAATCGTTAAAATTGTCAATATTAATGACAGAATGTCCGTTTTTCAATAATTGTTCTGCTAAATGTGAACCGATAAAACCGCTCCCACCTGTAATGAGGTAATTCATTTGTCTTTTTTGAAAGAGTAGCAAATTTAAGAATTTGAAATTTAATTGTCTTTATAAGTGAAATTAAAAATCTCATTTGCCGTTGTTAATAAAAAACGCAACCCGAAAAGTTGCGCTTTTTTTATTCTGTTTTATTTAATGTCCAGATGATTGCTTTTTCTTTGGTTGCTCTGAAAATAGTGTTGTGTTTTTCTTTCGGTTCGTCCGAGTAATTCCATTTTATGTTTTGCAGATTTTCAGTTTTAAAAATGTTTGCTAATTCCTTTGTGTAAGGCGAAATATCTTCAGCATTTGAACCGGCAAACCAAAGTCGCTTTTCGGTTGTTGAAAATTTCGCTAAATGTTCTTTTGCCGTTTTTACCAAATAATGATTGTTCCACCACAATGAAGGGTCAAAAGCAATGTAATTATCAAACATTTCTGGCGTTAGGAAAAAGGTTTCCATTACAAAAAGTCCGGACAGTGATTCTCCGATAATGCTTTTTTCGTTTGTCGTTCTGTAACGTTTGTTGATTTCGGGAAAAAGTTCATCTTTAATAAATGCTCTGAATTTTTCTGAACCTCCGACAGCATTTGCAATTTCTTTATCTTTTCCCACTTGTGTAAATCCTGTTAAATCTCTTCTTCTCTGCGTGTTTTCAATCCCGACAAGAATGAGCGGTTTTATTTTTTTCCCTTTGATGAGTTTTGCTAAAGTATTGGCAATGTGAGGGAAATCTTCTTTTATTCCTCCATCTGCCATATACATTACGGGTAAAGAATCTGAACTCATTTTATAGTTTTCCGGTGTCCAGACATTGATAATTCTGTCTTCTCCAACTTGTTTGGATTTAATGGTGAAAGTTTCATGCTTGGGAATTGGGTCACTTGGTTGTGAAGAGTTGGAACAACTTGTTAAAAACAAAATTATTGAGAGGAAAATAGTGGAAATGGTTTTCATAAAAGATTTTTATCAATGGCTAAATTACATAAAAATTTCTTAGTATAAATTCAATAAAACCAAAAGCGCAACTCGAAAAGCTGCGTTTTTATTATAGAAAGGATTTTTGATTATTTTACTTTTTCAAATTCAAAAGGGATTTCCATTTCCTCGTTAGATATTTTGGCTTTCAGTTTTTCTCCGTCAAACGAATATTGAATTTTTTTTGGAAAGTCAATAGACTCATTTACACAAACAAACTCATTATTTTTCAGTTCAGTCATTTGGAATTTTGTTGGTTCTTTATCTTCCGGCATTTTAACAAACAAATCCCATTTTCCATTCGCTTCGACGAAGTTCATTTTTTCCTGACTGATTGTATCGCCTTTTTGCATTGTAAATCCAATTCCGGAATATTCTGTCGGACTGATTTTTTTCCAATTTTCAAAAGTTTCTTTTCCTGCTCCCTCATTCAATCTTTTCCAATTTCCAATTAGAAAATCCAAATTTTGAGCAACTTCTATTTCGGTTTCTGAATTTTCGTTTTGATTGACATTCTTGTTTTGATTACACGATAAAACTAAAATTGAAACCAATAAAATAACTGATTTTTTCATATAACTAATTTTTGATTTGCTTGCTTTTTTCTTAATCCTAAAAGTATAAAAAAAATCGCAACCTAAAAAAGGAGCGTTTCCCGTTCCAACAAATTTACACAAATATTCCCTACTTTTACTCAAAATTTACACAATGCAATTCTCCGGACAAATTCTGAAAATGACAACACAAAATGCAGAACCAATTCAGTATTATCTGAATCTTAAAAACGATTTAATCAGTATGAATCAACTTTTAGGAAAAAATTTGCGAATAAAACATATCGGTTATGAATGCGTGAACTGCGGAAGCGACGAGAAAATCTTCAGAATGGGATTCTGCAAAAAATGCTTTTTTGAAAGTCCGTATGCAAGTGATACAATTATTCGTCCCGAACTTTCTACTGCACATTTGGGAATTGAAGAACGAAATTTGGATATTGAAAAGGAAATTCAGTTAGTTCCGCACGTTGTCTATCTTGCTTATACAGGTGATGTTAAAGTGGGTGTAACGAGGGTTTCACAAATCCCGACACGCTGGATTGATCAAGGCGCAACTTTTGCTTTACCAATTGCAAAAACCGAAAACCGCTACGAAGCCGGAATGATAGAAGTGGAACTGAAAAAACATCTTGCCGATAAAACCAACTACAAAAAAATGCTTTCCGATGATTTTGAAGACGATTTGGATTTAGCCGATTTCCGGAATAAGGTTGCAGAATATTTCCCGAACGATTTTAAAAAATTTGCAATAGACAACGGCGAAATCGTAAAACTGGATTTTCCTTACGAAGCACCGGAAAATATTACGGTTTTCACTTTAGACAAAAAACCTGAATTTGAGGGCGTTTTAAAAGGAATTAAAGGGCAGTACCTATATTTTGACGGCGGAAATTTTATGAATGTAAGAGGACATGAAGGTTATGTGATTGAAATGGAAATTTAGTAATTCTATGAAAAACAAGTGGCTAAAAAGAATTTCAATTGTCGCAGGAATTTTGTTCCTGATAATTCTTCTTGCCAATTTCGGAGTGAATTTCTGGTTGAAAAACAAATTGCCGGATTACCTGAAAAAAAATACCGATTACATCATCACCTACAAAAACCTGAATGTGGATTTGGGAACGGGAAATATTTTCGTTTCCGGGATTTCCGTGAACACCAAAAATCCGGATAATACTGCAATCGTTCGTTTACAGGGAACTGTTGATGTACTGAAAATCAGCAGATTCGGAATATACGATGCGATTTTCAATAAAAAAATATCTTCCAATAATTTACTTTTGGGAAATCCCGACCTCAATATTATTCTTGCAAAACCAAAAGATAAAACCTCAAAGAAAAAGCAAAATCTTCCTGAATTTGAAAACATCAGCATCAACAACGGGAATATCCGGATTTTCAAAGCCGACAACCAAAAATTTCTTTCGGTAAATAATCTTAATTTATCGGTGGAAAATATCTGGATAACGGAAAACTCCAGAGAAAACGCACTTTCTGTGGTTTTTGACAAATACCTTATTAAAGGAGAAAATCTCTTTTTCCGTCTTTCCAATCAGCAGGAATTCAAAATCGCATCTTTTTCTCTGAATCCGAAAAGCGGTAATCTGCAAAAAATTTTCGCATTTTCAGAACAAAAATCCGGGATGAATTTTACCGGAGAAAGAATCACCTTTAAGATGAACGAATTCGGTTTTAAAGAAAACAAACTGAATCTCGATGTCGAAAATATTCTTATCGACCGACTGAACGGAACGATAAAAGCCGCGGCAAATTCACCGAAAAAAAAATCAGATTTTTCAGGAATTCGGTTTCCGGTGAAAATTAAAATCATCAGTTTAAAAAATTCAAATTTGGTGTATGATAAAGGAAATCAGCCGCTTGCTTTCAACGATCTGAACGCGAATCTGAACGCGATGGAAATTTCGCCAAAACCTGATAATTCGGGATTGGCTTTTAACCTTGGAAATTACTCTGCAATGACAAGGGATTTTAAGTACAAAACACAGTTTTATAATCTCGCGGTTGGCTTATTAGAAGTGAGTAAATCGGAAGTTCAGGTCAGTAATTTCAGTATGATTCCTACGGTTTCCAGAAGTGAGTTCATCAAAATGATTCCGGTGGAAAAAGATTTGTATACGCTAAAAGCGGCGCAGATTTCAATGACGGGAAAATGGGATTTTTTCAGCAATAACAAATTTCTGGAGGCGACGAATGTTACGATTCAATCCGCCAATGCAAATATTTTCCGCAGTAAAATCCCGAAAGATGACCCAAAAATAAAACCGTTGTATTCGGAACTTTTAAGAACGATAAAATTTCCGATGTTTGTTCATCAGCTTAATGTAAAAAATTCTTTGCTGGAATATGAGGAAGATACGCCGAAAAGCGACGGACCGGGAAAACTCACTTTTTCCGATTTCAATCTTAATGCCCAAAACTTGAATTCTGCAAAGATGAAAGGAAAGCCGACGGAAGTTCCGATTACCATCAATTGTAAATTTTTCAAAGTTTCTCCGATGCATGTAAACTGGAAATTCAATACCGCAAATTTGTCTGATGTTTTTACGATTTCGGGCAGTATTTCTGATCTTCCCGCACCAAGAATCAATCAGTTTATAGAACCATATTTAAAAATTCGAGCAACGGGAACGATAAAAGAACTGAAATTTAATTTTAAAGGAAATAAAAAAGAACTGAACGGAACAATGGATATGAATCATGAAGATTTGAAAGTTTCTCTGCTGAAAAAAGACGGCGAAAAAAATAAAATACTTTCTGCGATTGTCAATATTTTTGTGAAATCTAATACCGATAATTCTTTTGAAAATGCTGTTGTAGATAATGTACAGAGAGATCCGATGAGATCGTTTTTCAACCTTTTTTGGAAAGGAATTGAAGAAGGACTGAAAAAAGTGTTGATAGGAAAAAACGTGGAACAAACCGAAAAAAACCTAAAAGAAATAACCGGAAAAGATAAAATTTCTTCGAAAAAATAGGAAATTCAATCAAAAAAAACTCTGTAAATTTTCATTACAGAGATTTTTTGTAGTTCTGTTTGTCAAATCTTGAAATTATTGACAGTGATGATTATCAATTGTTTATAATCTTAATGTTTTTATCTTACAACATGCCTGCTTATCTTTCGGCATCCACATATACATTTGGGTGTTTGAATTTGCCCAAGATTTAGAATCTCCTGATAAAATTTTTAGCGATGTACCTCGTAAATAG
This sequence comes from uncultured Kaistella sp., assembly GCA_964532055.1. GTDB lineage: Bacteria > Bacteroidota > Bacteroidia > Flavobacteriales > Weeksellaceae > Kaistella. The sequence continues at coordinate 44,819 of CAZHFE010000003.1, forward strand.
ATATAGTCTCCGTCTTCATCAATATAGCAGTTTACGGATTTTTCGTTCCAATCTGCTCTCATTTTTAATGATCTTTCTTCATCATATACCACATGAAAATCCGCCTCCAAGTTTCCATCAACATAATATTTCAAATTATAAAGTCCTAGTGTCGGTTCCAGCATCATGATTTCAATGCTGGGATTTTCTCTGCCTTCTGATTCGTAGGTTGCAAACACATGGTTCTCTACCCCAACAACTTATCCAAAACCTCCACCGCAGATTTTGGCAGATTCGTTCCGGGACCGAAGATAAAATCCGCACCGTTTTGATAAAGAAAGTCATAATCCTGCTGAGGAATTACACCGCCTACAACGATAATAATATCATCTGCTCCTAATTTTTTCAGTTCTTCCACCACCTGCGGAACAAGCGTGTTGTGTCCCGCCGCAAGAGAAGAAACGCCGAGAACATGAATGTCGTTTTCCACCGCTTGTTTTGCCACTTCTTCCGGTGTTTGGAATAGCGGAGCAACATCTACGTCAAATCCCATATCGGCGAAAGCGGTTGCTACCACTTTTGCGCCTCTGTCATGACCATCTTGTCCCATTTTTGCGACCATAATACGCGGTCTTCTTCCTTCTTCGTCCTCAAATTTTTGGGCGAGATTCACCGCTTTTTCGAAGTATTCATTTTTTGATGCATTCATAGCGTAAACTCCTGAAATGGTTTTAATATTGGCTTTGTAACGCCCGAAACTTTCTTCCATTGCATCGCTCATTTCGCCTAAAGTAACTCTTCTTCGCGCCGCTTCGATGCATAATTCCAGAAGGTTTCCCTGTCCCAATTTTGCGCAATTTCGGATTTTATTTAAAATTTCGTCAACTTTTTCGGAATCTCTTTCGGATTTTATTTTTTCTAAACGTTCGATTTGTTTTCTGCGAACTTCGGTGTTGTCGATGGCGAGTATTTCGATTTCGGGTTGTTTTAATTCTGATTTAAAAGAATTTACTCCGATAATAAACTCTTCTCCACTATCAATTTTTGCTTGTTTAATTGCAGCAGCTTCTTCGATTCTCATTTTCGGAATTCCAGCTTCTATCGCTTTTGTCATTCCACCTTCTTTTTCAACCTCGTCAATATATTTCATTGCTTCATCAATCATTTGTTGAGTTAATGATTCGACTAAATGACTTCCTCCCATTGCATCGACTACATCACAAACTCCCGATTCTTGCTGCAAAATAATCTGCGTATTTCTCGCAATTTTTGCTGAATAATTGGTGGGTAAAGCAATCGCTTCGTCCAAAGCATTGGTATGCAAAGACTGCGTTCCGCCTAAAGCAGAAGACAACGCTTCAATCGCAGTTCTCGTGATATTATTAAATGGTTCTTGCTCAGTCAAACTCCAACCTGAAGTTTGAGAATGCGTTCTCAAAGCGAGAGATTTCTGATTCTGCGGATTGAATTGTGTGAGCAAATCTGCCCATATAAAACGTGCCGCTCTCATTTTGGCGATTTCCATAAAATGATTCATTCCGATTGCCCAGAAAAATGATAAACGCGGTGCGAAATCATCGACATTCATTCCTGCTTTTATTCCGGTTCGCACATATTCCAAACCATCGGCTAAAGTATATGCCATTTCTAAAACCGGCGTTGCTCCAGCTTCTTGCATGTGATAACCGGAAATAGAAATCGAGTTAAATTTCGGAATGTTTTTAGAAGTATATTCGAAAATATCGGCGATGATTTTCATTGACGGTTTCGGCGGATAGATATAAGTATTCCGCACCATAAATTCTTTTAAAATATCATTTTGAATAGTTCCGGAAAGTTTGTCCTGAGAAACGCCTTGTTCTTCCGCAGCAACGATATAAAAAGCCAAAATCGGCAAAACTGCACCGTTCATCGTCATTGAAACTGAAATTTCATCTAACGGAATTTGGTCAAACAAAATCTTCATATCTTCCACAGAATCAATTGCAACTCCTGCTTTTCCGACATCGCCAACAACTCTTTGATGGTCGGAATCATAACCGCGATGCGTTGCCAAATCGAATGCTACCGAAAGTCCTTTTTGTCCTGCTGCAAGATTTCTTCTGTAAAAAGCATTGGATTCTTCTGCCGTTGAAAACCCGGCGTATTGACGGATTGTCCAAGGTTTTTGAACATACATTGTAGAATACGGTCCTCGCAAATACGGAGCAATTCCTGCGGAATATTGATTTTCAACGAATTGCTTTGAATCTTTTTCGGTGTACGAAGATTTCATTTCCAGACCGTCTTTTTCAAAGAAATACGGAATTTTATCTTCGAAATTAACAGAAAAATCAGGTTGAAGTATTTTTATCGGGTGACGCATTCTGATTAAGTTTACGGTTGTGTAAAGTTACAGATTTTTCGGCATATGGAATCTACAGACAAACCATTGCGCAATAATAAAAATTTAGATATTTTTGCCCATTAACTAATAAATTATGTCAATCGCTTCGCTTTGCAAGTGTTTTTTTTTAATCACATTTCTTTTTTCGGCAACGCTTTATTCGCAGGATAAAATACTTCGGGGGAAAATCATCAACTCAGAAAATGGTGAAGCGGTTTCTTTTGCTCCGGTCAGTCTTGTTACTGCCAATGGTGAAAAGAAAACAACAAATAGCGATTTTGACGGTCATTATGAATTTCGATATGACAGCAAACCCGATTCTTTGGTGGTAAAATCTGATGAATTTCAGCACAAAAGTATTGCTATTGGTGAATTGGATACCGAAGTGTTCAACATCGGACTTGTTCCATTAAAGATAAAAAAGGAAAAAGAAAAAGACCGAACCAAAAATATTGATGGTGTTGTCATTAAAAGGAAGAAAAAATATAAGAATCCTGCTTTTGAAATTTTGGAAAAAGTAGTCGCAAACAAACCGAGAAACAACCCCGAAAAGCTCGAAACCTACGAATACGAAAATTACAGCAGAATGGAGGTTTCGATGAGTAACTTTGGGAAGAAACTTGAAAAATTGAAGGTTTTCAAAGATATTCGCGAGATTATGAATGCGGCGAAAGATGTTTCAGGAACAGACGGAAAACCGATAATGCCCATTTTTGTTTCAGAAAATCTCTCTGATTTTTATTTCCGAAGAAATCCGCTGAACACCGCCGAATTCATCAAAAAAACAAAAGTAGAGGGAATCGGTATTGAAGACGGAAGTATGTTTTCGCAGTTGTTGAGTTCCACATTTATTAAATACAATTTTTACCAGAATTATATCAGGATTTTAGGGAAGGATTTTTTGTCACCGGTTAATGATAATTTTAAACTTCTCTATGATTACGAACTTGTTGACAGAGATGTGCAGATTGATAATCAGGGATATTACCGGATTGATTTTAAACCGAAAAGAAGTTCTGACCTTGCTTTTGAAGGAACAATACTTATTGCACATGGCGATTACGCACTTTACAGAACCGATGCCAAAGTAATGCCGAGTGCAAATCTGAATTTTATCAACAACCTCAGAATTCAGCAGGAAATGAATTATTTGACCGATGGCGAAACCTGGTTTCCTGCAAAAACCAGAGTATTTGTAGAAACCGCAAAACCCGGAAAAGAAAGTGTTGGTATTTTTTTGAAGTACTATTCTTCGGCTAAAAATATTCAGGTGAATAAACCCATCGAAAATTCTAAATTTGGAAAAGAAATCGTAATACTCGACAATGCTGCGGAATCAGACGAAAATTATTGGGATAAAAACCGCCACGATTCTCTATCGACCGCCGAAAAGAAAATGTATAGCATGATTGATCAGGTAAAAAAACTACCTTCAATACGAACATATTTAGATATTCTAGAAATCATCAGTAACGGATATTACAAAGCCGGAAAAATAAGCATCGGTCCTTATCTGCATACTATTGCTCCGAATGATTATGAAGGACTTCGCTTGAGAGTCGGTTTCCGAACCAATCAGGATTTCAGCAAAAAATGGATTTTGAGCGGTTATCTTGCTTATGGTTTTAAAGATGAAAAATTAAAATACGGAGCAAGTGCCGATTATATTTTTTCACGCGAACCATGGACACAAGCAGGAATAAGTTATACGCACGATTTAGGGCAGGTTGCTTTTATGTTTGAAGATTTTTCGGTGCGCCGCAATAATATTTTCGATGCTTTTACCAGAACCGGAAAGATGACCATTCGCCGACCTTTTTGGCAGGATAATTATCAAGCGTACATTCAAACGGATATTGTGAAATCTTTAACCCAAAAGGTTACGCTAAAGCATTTTAATTTCGACCCTGTTTTTCCGTTCTCCTTTTCAGAAGGCGGAATTCACTTGATGCACGATTTCCGAACAACCGAAATTATTGCAGAAACCATTTGGCGACCCGGAAGAAGAATTCTGCAGACCAGAAACAACAAGCAGCTGAATTTGAAAGATAATGTTTATCAACCGGTTATCACGTTCAGATATACACGAGGAATTAAAGGTGTTTTCGGAAGCGATTTCGATTATAATAAATTTGCGCTCAATATACAGCAAACCATTCCGATGGGTGTTTTGGGAAGAGGTGAATATTCACTTACCGGAGGAATTATTCCAGACAAAATTCCTTACCCACTTTTAGAAAATCATCTCGGGAATTCATTTGCTTTTTACAACAAATATGCATTCAACACCATGAATTTCTTTGAGTTTACCAGTAACAAACATGCTTCGCTGCAATATACCCAAAATTTTGAGGGACTTTTGACCAACAGTATTCCGCTGATTAAAAAATTGAACTGGCGAAACCACGCTACGTTCAATTACCTCATTGGTTCACTCGATCCTGCATTTGCACAGGGAGCGGCAAATCCGTTTTTTACACAAAGAAGTTTGAACAAACCCTTTATTGAAGTCGGTTACGGAGTTTCAAATATTTTCAGGTTCTTAAGAATTGATTTTATTCATCGTCTAACGCATTTAGAACATTTTCCCAATCAAGAAGAACCGCCGAAATTCCGTGTGAAATTTGCGGTGCAGATTCGGTTGTAGGAAGTGGCACGAAAACCAAAAAACCTCATATTCCGGAATATGAGGTTTTTTTATAGTTAGTGGTTTTATTTTTTCACCTTTATCGTACAACCGATTGCAACTGTTCTGGTGGTTTTTATTTCCGTATTTTTCAGCAAACTATTCACAGCGTCTTGAACATAATATTCTGAAACATCTTTTTCATCTTCATAATTATTGTCGATTGCTCCGATGTATTTCACGATATTTTTCCCATTTTCTTTTTTCAGTACAAAAACGTGAGGTGTCTTAGTCGCTCCGTATTGCGGGTAAATATTTTGCCCTTCATCTAACAAATAAGGGAAGGTGAAACCTTTTTCTTTCGCCCGTTGAATCATTTCTTTGAAACCATCTTGTGGCTGAATTTCTGGGTCATTCGGATTAATGGCGATTACAGGATAACCTTGATTTTTGTACATTTTGTCTAATGCGATAATTCTGTTTTCGTATTTTTTCGCATACGGACAATGATTGCAGGTAAAAATCACGATAAAACCTTTTGCATCGTTATAATCACTGAAGGAAACCATTTTTCCATCGATGTTTTTTAGGTTGAAATCTGTTGCTTCATCACCGATTCCATAACCTTTTTTTACAGAAATTTCTTTGGCTGATTGGAACGATTGTGCTATGCAAAGATTCATTCCGAATAACACCAGGAAGAAAAATGCAGTGTATTTGAAATTTTTCATATCTAAAATTTTTTAAGGGTTTATATTTTGGTCAATCACTTTTTGTAATTCTTCTTTGCTCATTTCACCATTTTGAAAATGTATTTTTTCAGAATTTTTATAGAATATCGTAATCGGAATTTCGCCTCCCCAATCTTTATCAAACTTCGGAATCCAAATATTCATTCTTTTGTTATCGTCTAAAATCACCACTTCTGCGGTGAGCTTTTTGTCTTTGATGAATTTTTTTACCCGCTCAATATCTTTCGCTCTATCCAAAGAAACCAAAATCATTTTGAAATTTGGATTTTCTTTGTGCTGATTGTTGAGTTCCATAAAATGCGGAAGTTCTTTCACACACGGAGCGCAGGTTGTTGCCCAGAAATTTATGATAACCAAAGCCGCTTTCTCAGTTTTTATTTTAGATTCTACATCTTCATATTTTAGCAAGGGAATTTCTTTCTGCTGTGCTTTGAAGCAAATAAACGGGAAAATCAAAAACAAAATACGAAGTGATTTTTTCATATTCAAAAATAAGAATTTTCGACGACTTTGTTTTTTTAGGTCAAAAACGTTTAATAATTGTATTCCTCACCCTTCATTTTCTCGGCGTTTTCTGCCATGATTACGGCATCTATCATTTCCTGAATGTCACCGTTCATATAAGCATCAAGGTTGTAGATAGATTTGTTGATTCTGTGGTCGGTTACTCTTCCTTGTGGGTAATTATAGGTTTTTATTTTCGCAGAACGGTCGCCTGTAGAAACCATTGATTTTCTTTGTGCTGCAACATCTCCCTGCACTTTTTGCAATTCTATATCATACAGTTTTGTGCGGAGCATTTCCATTGCCAATTCACGGTTTGCCAATTGCGAACGAGCTTGTTGACAAACCACAACCAATCCGCTCGGTTTGTGAGTGAGCTGTACTTTGGTTTCCACCTTGTTTACGTTTTGTCCACCTGCACCTCCGGAACGCGAAGTCTGCATTTCAATATCTGCAGGATTTAGCTCAAAATCAACTTCTTCTGCTTCGGGAAGAACTGCCACTGTAATTGCCGAAGTGTGAACTCTTCCTTGAGATTCGGTTTCGGGAACTCTTTGTACACGATGAACTCCGGATTCAAATTTCATAATTCCATAAATACCGTCTCCCTCTACTTTCATTATGAGTTCTTTATAACCTTTCGATGCTTCGTTAGAATCGGTGATTTCGTGTTTCCAACCCTTGGTTTTAAAATACATGGAATATGCTCTGTAAACATCTTCCACAAAAATTGCAGCTTCATCTCCACCTGTTCCTGCACGAAGTTCTACGATGACATTTTTATCATCTGCAGGATCTTTCGGAATTAAAAGAATTTTCAGCTCTTCTTCCAATTCCGGAATTTTTTCAATGGCTTCGTTCTTTTCTATTTTTGCTAATTCCACAAAATCTTTGTCAGAACCATCAGCAATAATTTCATCGGATTCTTCAATGGTATCCAAAGCTCTTTTATATTCATCATAAACTTTCACAATTTTTCCCAAATCGCTGTATTCTTTATTCAATGACGAATATTTTTTCTGGTCAGAAATCACATCGGGTTGAATGATTAAATCGGCAACTTCGTTGTATCGATGCTTTATTGCTTCTAATTTCGGAATTAATGACTTTGACATTACGGAATTTTTTCGGGTGCAAAGATAGGGATTTTGGCTGGAAGCTGGAAGAACGAAGATTAAACCTAAATTTGAAACCTGCAACAAAAAAACCATTCTCAAAAGAATGGTTTTCGTTATATATTGTTTTGCTTTGATATTACTTTCCTCAAATTTAGGGAGAAAAGCAATGACATCAAAAATTAATGATGACCGTGATGAATAAAAGGACCTGCTCCTTTCGGATTGCTGTAAATCACTTCAGCTCCTTGTTCTGGTAGTGTTTTTCTGCGCACTTCTTCAGGATCAAACGGTTTGGTTTTTCCGAAATATTCCATTAATCCGGAAGTAAGCCAAAGCGGAATGATAAATCCGAAGAACATAAAAATACACCAAAAACCAACTAAGAACATGCAAACGAAATAGACTGTCCAAAGGAATTGGTAAAAAGGAAAAAATGAAGATAAGATTGTGAGCATTTTTCAGATTTTAGGCAAAAATAAAACAATTTTTTCTTTAGCCAAAAGTTTTGGCAATGATTTTTGTTGCTGAGTGTATTTATTTTAAAAAAGACTGAGAAAAAGCCATTAAAACAAATAATATTCATGTTCGTATTTTACCTAAATTTGAACCGTTAAAAATCAATCATCACTTATCATTCTCAATCATAATTTAAAGATGACCAACAAAGATTTACTGAAAATTGCCGAACAATTCGGTACACCGACTTATGTTTACGATGCGGAATCCATCAAAACGCAATATGAAAAACTGACTTCTTCTTTTGCGAAGCACACCCGATTTTTCTATGCTGCAAAAGCTTTAACAAACATCAATATCTTAAAGTATGTAAAAAATCTTGGTGCGAGTTTGGATTGTGTTTCCATTAATGAAGTAAAACTCGGTTTGAAAGCCGGTTTTTCAAGTGATAAAATTCTTTTTACCCCGAATTGCGTGGATTTAGCTGAAATTGAGGAAGCTATGGAACTGAAAGTTCATATCAATATCGATAATATTTCCATTCTGGAACAATTTGGTAATAAATACGGCGGTTCTTATCCGGTTTTTGTGCGTATCAATCCGCATATTTTTGCAGGCGGAAATTATAAGATTTCTACGGGACATATCGATTCCAAATTCGGGATTTCCATTCATCAGTTGCGTCATATCGAACGGATTATGAAATCTACAAATCTTTTGGTAGAGGGACTTCATATCCACACCGGAAGCGAAATAAAAGACCCCGATGTTTTTCTGCAAAGTATGGAAATTATGTTTGAATTGGCAGAACATTTTCCGAATCTGAAATATCTCGATATGGGAAGCGGTTTCAAAGTTCCGTATCAGGAAAGCGATATGGAAACCGATGTGAAAACTTTAGGAAAAAAAGTTGAAAAAGCATTGGCAGAATATCAAAAAACTACGGGAAGAAAATTTCAGTTGTGGTTTGAACCGGGTAAATTTCTCGTGGGCAAAAGCGGACATTTTCTGGTTAAATCAAATGTTATCAAACAAACTACGGCAACGGTTTTTGTGGGAATTAATTCAGGTTTCAACCATTTGATTCGCCCAATGTTTTACGATTCTTATCACATCATCGAAAATCTTTCAAACCCGAAAGGAGCGGAAAGAATTTACACCGTAGTCGGGAACATCTGCGAAACCGATACTTTTGCGTGGGACAGAAAACTGAACGAGGTGAGAGAAGGCGATATTTTGGTTTTCCGCAATGCAGGAGCTTATGGTTTTGAGATGAGTTCCAACTTCAATTCACGGCTGAAACCGGCGGAAGTTCTTTTCATTGACGGAAAAGCACACCTCATCAGAAAGCGTGATGAGTTTGATGACTTGCTGAGAAATCAGATTGAAGTACTGTAAAAATCCGATATTTATTTCAGGGAAATTCCGTAGCTTTACTTTAAATTTAAAGTTATGAAAAAGTTATTGTTATTATTCGTTTTTTCTTCGTTCTTTCTTCACGCACAAGATATCGAAGATTTGCAGGAAGGTTATTTCTTTTCGGAAAGCAGTAAAAATTTTTTCCGTGTAGATATTAAGAAACCGTATGATTACTACAAAGTTGCTTCTTGCAGTGATGATGCACAATTTATAAGAGCACAGTTCGACGGCGGTGATACCGCGTTTAACCGGGAACTTTTCAAATACATTTCCGCTTATGTAGACAGAGAAATTTATGTGGTAAACGGAACTTTTTTCCTGAATATGGATATTGACGAAAACGGAAAAGTAACCCATTTGGAAATCACGCCGAAAGTGGAAAACAGCGAAATGTTTTTGCGGGATTTAATTTATGCCGTGAAAAAAATCAAAAAAAATTGGATGCCCTCAAAATGCAGCAACGTTCCGGTTGCTTCAAAAATCAGAATTAAAATGAATTTCGTAACAGAAAGTGCGGATTCCTAAAAAAGAAAAATAATGAACACCGGATTTTTTAAACTTTTATACCTCACTTGTTTTATCTCTGCTTTTGGCTTTTCGCAGAATACGTTTTTTGAATCTAATCCTCAAAATAAAATTCCGTATATCGGCGGCTACAAAGGATATTACAAAGATTTTCACAACACTATTAAGGAAAAAAATCTGCAACCGTGCAGCAATCCGAATGAAATCTATTTGCTTACAGTCGTGATTTTGCCCGATTCTTCCATTCAGTTTGTAAAAGAACAAAATGAGAAAATCTTAAACAGCAACAAGTGTGCATACAATCTTGCCAGAGAAGTTGCGAAATATCAGAAGAATTGGAATCCCGTAACCAAAAACGGAATCAAAGAAACTTCTGTTGCAAATTTCATTATCTATCCTGATGATTTGTTCAACAATTATCAAGACGGATATGTTCCCAATTACACTCCGCCGAAATATGTGGACAAAAAAACCGGTGCGGAAAGAAGCTATGCAAAAGACTTTGTGATAAAGTTTAACAAAAAACGTTTCCGCTGGAATGATATTTTCGTCATTCAGGGTGAATTTACCGTAACCAAAGACGGAAAAGTAAAAGACATCTTTTTACCGAGACCATCCGGTTTGTATGAGTTTGACAAAGAAATTCAGAATACCATAAACATTCTCGCCAAAAATATGCGACCTGCAACCATTAACGGAACTCCTGTTGATGACCGTTTCAGTTTCACCGTTTATGGAAGTACGGAGGTTGAGTATAATTAGAAAACCATTTCTTTCAATAAATAAATTTCTGCCAATTTGGCATAATATTCACTATCTTTGCACACTAAACTTTTTGGATTTTTGAATCATTTAAAATTCAAAATCTAAAATTTAAAATTTTCGAAAGTGCAGGAAAAATATATAGACGAAACCAAACAAGGCGAAGCATTTGCCATTGCGGAAAAACCGCAGAATACCAAAAAACTCTTTTTGGAAAGCTACGGCTGTCAAATGAACTTCTCCGATTCTGAGATTGTTGCCTCTATTTTGAACGAGCAAGGTTATAACACGACTTTGAAGCAAGAAGAAGCAGATTTAATTCTTTTGAACACCTGTTCCATTCGTGAAAAAGCGGAGCAGACCGTAAGAATGCGTCTTTCCCAGTTCAAAACGTTGAAAAAAGAAAAACCGAATCTCACGGTCGGCGTTCTTGGTTGTATGGCGGAACGCTTGAAAACCAAATTTCTGGAGGAAGAACAATTGGTAGATTTGGTTGTTGGTCCCGATGCTTACAGAGATTTACCGAATTTACTGAAAGAAACAGACGGCGGAAGAGATGCAATAAACGTAATTCTTTCCAAAGAAGAAACATATGCCGACATTAATCCTGTTCGTTTAGGCGGAAACGGTGTAACTGCCTTTGTTACAATTACGCGTGGTTGCGATAATATGTGTACTTTCTGCGTTGTTCCGTTTACGAGAGGTCGTGAAAGAAGCCGAGATCCTCATTCGATTATTGAAGAATGCGAAGATTTGTGGAACAACGGCTACAAGGAAGTCACGCTTCTTGGGCAGAACGTGGATTCCTATCTTTGGTATGGAGGCGGACCGAAAAAAGATTTTGCCAAAGCAACCGAAATGCAGAAAGCAACCGCCGTAGATTTTGCCCATCTTCTTGAATTAGTGGCGAATGCCGTTCCAGAAATGCGAATCCGTTTCTCCACTTCCAATCCGCAAGATATGAAGATTAATGTTTTCGAAATGATGGCAAAACATCATAATATTTGTAACTATGTTCATCTTCCTGTTCAGAGCGGAAGTAATTCCATTTTACAAAAAATGAATCGCCAACATACTCGTGAAGAATATTTGAATTTAATTAAAAAAGCCAAAGAAATCGTTCCCGAAATCGCATTTTCTCAGGATATGATTGTCGGATTCTGCGGAGAAACCGAAGAAGACCACGAGCAGACTTTGTCCCTGATGAAAGAAGTGGAATACGATTACGGCTATATGTTTGCGTATTCCGAAAGACCCGGAACGCCGGCTCACAAAAAAATGGAAGACGACGTTCCTGCCGAAATCAAGCAAAGACGTTTGGCGGAAGTTATCAAATTGCAGGGCGAACTTTCCCGAAAAAGAATGGCGAGTTATGTTGGAAAAGTTCACGAAATCCTGATAGAAGGCACTTCCAAAAAGAACGAAAACCAATGGAAAGGCAGAAATTCCCAAAATGCAGTCTGCGTTTTTGATAAATTGGAAGGGCAGAAAATCGGCGACATTGTTTCCGTTTTTGTTCACGGAAATACGCAGGGAACGCTTTTGGGGGAGATTTTTGTTAATGAAGTAATTTCAGAATGAGGTAACTAAGTTAATTATTTAGTTAAAAAATTAATGCATTATTACATTAAAAAATGAACGAACTACAATCAATAAAAAACCGCTTCGGAATCATCGGAAATTATCCTGCACTCAATCGTGCTTTAGAAAAAGCGATACAGGTCGCTCCGACTGATATTTCCGTTCTCGTTATCGGAGAAAGCGGTGTTGGGAAAGAATTTATCCCGAAAATCATCCATTCCGAATCCAGAAGAAAACACCAACCATATATCGTTGTCAATTGTGGAGCAATTCCCGAAGGAACGATAGATTCCGAATTGTTTGGTCACGAAAAAGGAGCTTTTACGGGAGCAACTTCCACCAGAAAAGGGTATTTTGAAGTTGCCGACGGTGGAACGATTTTCCTCGATGAAGTCGGGGAACTGCCTTTGCAGACGCAGGTTCGTTTGCTTCGTGTGTTGGAAAGCGGGGAATTTATGAAAGTAGGCTCTTCTCAAGTTCAAAAAACCAATGTGAGAATTGTAGCAGCAACAAATGTGAATATGATGAAAGCAATTGCAGACGGAAGATTTCGCGAAGATTTGTATTATCGTTTGAATACAGTACAAATTGATATGCCTGCTTTGCGGGAAAGAAAAGCAGATATTCATTTGTTGTTCAGAAAATTTGCAATCGATTTTGCCGAAAAATACAGAATGCCGGAAATTCATTTAACACAAGACGGTGTTCAGTATTTGGAAAATTATTCGTTTCCGGGAAATGTTCGTCAGTTGAGAAATTTGGTAGAGCAATTGACCGTTGTCGAGCAAAACCGGGAAATCAATTCCGTGAAATTATCGGAATATATCCCGATGAATACGAATCTTCCGGCGGTTATTCAGAAAAACACGGGCGGAACTTCTTCATCAGATTTCGGTTCGGAAAGGGAAATTATGTACAAAATCCTTTTCGATATGCGAAATGATATAAATGATTTAAAATCCTTAACTTCGGAACTTATAAAAAACAGAGGAAATTCGGATTTGAGCTCGCAAGAAAAGAACCTGATCAACAGGATTTATACTCCGGAAACACAACAGGTTCAAAATCCGAACTCATTGTTGTATTTTGAAAATAATAATCAGAACCAAGTGCATCATCCGACCATTATTTCGGAAAACAATGAAGATTATAATGATATTGAAGATATAGAAATCGAAGAAGCAAGACCGGAATCTTTATCCCTTCAAAATAACGAAAAAGATTTGATTATCAAAGCATTGGAAAAACATAAAGGAAGAAGAAACAAAGCAGCAGATGAGTTGGGAATTTCCCAGAGAACGCTTTACAGAAAAATTAAACAATATAATCTGGAAGAATGAAAAAAAAGTCAAGAATCAAGATAAAATAAAACAATGAATACATTAAACCCAAAACCAATCGAGTTCAAATTAGGTGAATATATTTCGCAGGGATTTGAACTGATGAAAAAAGATTTCGGAACAATTCTGCTTTCTTTTTTATGTGCAGCAATTTTGTCAATGATTCCGTTTTTAGGATTGATGGCGTTCGGAAATTTCTACAAAATCTGCTACAAAATCGACAAAGGAATTCCGGCAAGTGCAGGTGAAATTTTCAATTTTGATGATTTTATGCCGTATTTTATTTTTCAGGTATATATTTTTGCTGCGGTCTTTATCGTTATGATTCCGGTGTTTTTCTTCATTCCTTTTATGGAAAATACCGATAATTCGTTTGCACCCTTTTTATTTATTCTGTATTTTGTACCTGTTTATATTGTTCTCATCTATTTTATGTTGAAGGCATTTTACATTCCGGCACTTATCACATTCAAAAAAATTACTGATATAAAAACTGCGTGGAACATTTCTAAAACCATGGCAAAAGAAAATTTATTAATGATTTTCTTATTTGTAATTGTTGTCAGTTTTCTTGCTCAAATAGGAATGTTGGCTTGTTTTGTCGGGATAATTTTCACGATGCCTTTTCATTATGTTGCACAATATTTTGCTTTCAAAGACGGATTAGAGCAGGTTGAACGCGACTCAATATAAAAATGAACAGAAATAAAAATATCATAAATCACTTTGAATCATTGTTTCGGCTCTTGATTTTCGGTTCTTTTCTCTTGGCTCTTCAAAACTGTTACAGTTTCACCGGTTCGTCTTTAAGTCCGGAAACCAAAACTATTCAGATTAATGATTTTCCGAATAATGCAGCATTAGTCAATCCGGCTTTAGCACAGCAATTTTCCACAGATATTCAGAATCGGTTTTTGCAGAGAACTACATTAAAAGGAACCAAAGCCAATCCCGATATTTTAATTGAAGGCGAAATCACCGATTATTCCATTTCTCCAACTACGATTTCCAGTGCGGTAAATGCTCCCGGCGGAAATATTCAGGCGGCACAAAATAAACTCACCATCGCTGTAAAAGTGCATTATGAGAATAAAATAGAGCCGGATAAAAGTTTCGACAGAACCTATTCCGATGAAGCGGTTTTCAGTAGTGATTTGGATATTAATGCCATTGAAGCATCGCAGGTGAAAATTGTGAACGAAAGAATCATCAATAAAATTTTTAACGATATTGTTGCCAACTGGTAAAATGAATACACGAGTTTTAGAATTAATAAAAAATCCGGAAATATTTCAGCACACCGATTTGGTTTTGCTCGATTCAGAACTGAAAAAAAGTCCTTATATACAGAGTTTAAGAGCATTACATTTATTAGGAACTCATCGGTTTAATGATGGTAATTACCAAAAAATTCTTTCGGAAACCGCCGCTTATACCACTGATAAAAAAATTCTTTATCAATTTATCAATCGCGATTCAGAAATAAAAAAAACCCCGAAATCTGAAACCGTTGCAGAAACAAAATCTCAGCAATGCGATTATCAGTATATCAAAACTCCTTCTGTTGAGACGCCGAAACCTGTTTATATAAATGGTGAACTGAACAGAATTTTATTTGAAGGCGAAGAAGACTTTTTAGAAAAAGAATCAGAAATTATTGATTTGGAATCTACCATAGAATCGGGAAATATTGTGATTCAAAAACCTGATAATGAATTTGTTTATGCTAAAAAAGAAGATTCGGCTGAAGTCATTAATAAAAATGAAATTCCCCAAGAAAAGCAACCCGAAGAATCTGCGCCTGAACTAAGCTTCTATAAAACAGAAGAATTTTTGCCAGAAGTAAAAATTAAAACCACCGATGAAAAAAAAGAATCTTATGAAATTCCGAAACCAGTATTGAGCAAACACGAAGAAGAAATGCAGCGTTTGATTGCAGAAGTGGAAGCAAAAATGAAAAATTCTAAAAAACAAAATACCGAAGTTCAAGAAGAAAATCACCAAAATACAGAAGTAAATTTCGGGGAAACCCAAAATTTTGAAATTGCGAAAACGGAAAAAATAATTTCTAAAGAAAATCAGGAAATTGCTGAAATTGAAGAAAAACCTGCTGTTTTAGTTAAAAAAGAAGACAAAACAGAGCAAATTATTCAAAAAAACCCTGAAATCGAAAAATCCGAATGGAAACCCATGGGAATAGTTTCTAACACGCCCGATTCTTTATTGGAAAAAAAACAGGAAGAAAAACCTTTAGAAAAAGAAGAGAAAACAGAACCTGCCAAACTTTCGGAAAATAAGACCGAAACAACAGAAATCTCGCCGATTAATGTTTCGTTTTTCACTCCTAATCTTTTGCCGATAGAAACGGAAAAAAGCTCTCCGGAATCTGAAAGCATAGAAAACAGCAATGTTCCTAATTTCATTAATACTTGGCAAAATTGGCTGAAAATTGAAAGAAAAGAGCCGAAAATTATCGACAATCCTGTAATTTCTAAAATAGAGGTTAAAAACACTATCATAGAAAAATTCATCGAAACCGAACCTAAAATTTCCCCACTGAAAGATGAAAGCAGTTTTGTAATAAAAGAAAAATCACAGGACATTTCTCACTTGATGACCGAAACTCTGGCAAATTTGTATGTGGAACAAAAACTCTATTCCAAAGCCATCAAAGCATACAAAATTCTGAAAGAAAAACACCCTGAAAAAGAGGATTTCTTTGAAGAAAAAATTCAGGAAATCAAGAAATTAAGATAAACAAAAAAGCCGCTTTTTTAGCGGCTTTTTTAATCAGGGTGAATGACCGGTTTCGAACCGGCGACCTTCGGAACCACAATCCGACGCTCTAACCAACTGAGCTACAATCACCGTTTTGGGTCTGCAAATATAATATTTTTAGATAGATTAAAAAACTATTCCGTCAAAATTTTTGAAAGCCAATAGTTTTTCCGTAGTAAATCCTTCCGCAAATTCTACTCCGGAAAGCCGTCCTAAATCCTGCGCTCTGTATGTTAAACTTTCCAGAAAATCTTTAGTAGCAATTGGTGTCATCGGTTCTTTGGAGTCGGGATTGTAAAACTGGGTTTTGTAAGTAAGACACGCCTCAATTTTTTTATTCATAAACTGCGAAATATCTACCACGAAATCAGGAGTAATATGTTTCCATTGTATGTAATGAAAAACGTGTTTCGGTCGCCACGTTTTTTGGTTTTCACCATCAAGTTCGGTTTCTATTTTTATCAACCCCGAAAGAAAACACGCATCAGAAACAAGTTTCGATGCTTTTGCGTGATCAGGATGTCGGTCTTCAACAGCATTTGCAAATACTATTTCCGGTTGATATTTGCGAATCATTTTTACGATTTGCATTTTGTGTTCTTCGATATTTAGCAAAAATCCGTCTTTCATTTTCAGATTTTCGCGTGCTGAAATGCCCAGAATTTCAGAAGCATTTTTCGCTTCTTCGGCTCGTGTAAGATTTGTTCCGCGAGTTCCGAGTTCACCTTGTGTTAAATCGATTACAGCAACTTTTTTTCCTTCGGAAATGAGTTTTGCCAACGTTCCGCCGCAACCGAGCTCTACATCATCGGGATGTGCTCCTATTGCTAAAATATCTGTTTTCATCTGATTTTGATTTTGAAAGGTTTTGAAAAAATATTACTGTATTTCTTGGTAAATGGTGGTAAGAAATTGCCCGTAAGATTGTTCGAGTTTGGTGATGTCGCCGGATTTAAAATTGATTCCTACTTTTCCGTTTTGATTAGAATTTACCGAAAATGCCGAAAGCTGAAAAAACTGAACCGGCTGGTTTTGCTGCGACATAAGTTTTATGGTTGAACCCAGAAGTTTTCGGGTAGAAATCGTGGTGATGTTTCCTTGCTCTAATTTTACCTTTTTGAAAGTTCTCGGTTCGAAAACGATTTTTTTATCATTTACGGAAATGGTTTGCTTTTTATAGGGCGATGAAATGAGGTATATTACGTTGTTTTCTTTCGGGAAATCTTTTTCAGAAACATAATACAAATTCAGTTTGTAATGGGCAAAATCGAATTTGGGAACAGTTCCTTCAATGGTTTCAAAAGCGTGATAAGCAAAAGCGTTTGCTCCGATTTCTTTGGCTTTTTTGTACATCATTCCGAAAACTTTTACATCGTCATCAGAAAATCCTTGAATTTCAATTTCACCGAGATATTCTGCCGAAACAGAATCGGGATTGATTTTGTATAAAATTTTATCACTGTTAGAATGTGCTTTTACCACTTTGTTTAAGATGACATTTTGCGCAAAACTTACCGTGAAGAAAAACATTAAACAGAGAAATACAATTTTTTTCATTTTATGTTGATTTTAAAATTTCCATACATTCTTCCAGCGAGTTTTCCCAATGTTTTGGTTCAATGCCGTAGATTTCTTCTATTTTGTCTAAAGACATTGTGCTTCGTTTCGGTCTTTTTGCGGGAGTAGGAAATTGTTCCGTAGTAATTTCGTCAAGTTTTATTTTTGAATCTGAAAGTTCGGCAATTTTTCGAGCAAAATCGTACCAAGTTGTTTCCGGCTCATTTGAATAGTGAAAAATTCCGTAAGTTTTTGGTTCTGTTTCTATGATTTTCATGACTGTTTCTGCCAAATCGTTTGCGTTTGTCGGTTGACCAAACTGGTCTGAAACAATTCCCAGTTCGTCTTTTGCAGAAAATAAATTGAGCATCGTTTTCACGAAATTTTTATTGAATTCAGAATACAGCCAAGAAGTTCTGATGATGATTGTTTTCGGGTTGAGTTCCAAAGCGAGTTCTTCCCCATGTAATTTTGATGCACCATAAACACTTTGCGGATTGGTAAAATCGTCTTCGGAATAAGCAATATTGGTATCGCCATCAAAAACGTAATCGGTAGAAATATGAATTAGCGTACAGTTGTTTTCTGCACAGGATTCTGATAAATTGGCAACTCCTTCCGCATTTACGGCAAATGCTTTTTTAGTTTCGGTTTCTGCCAAATCTACCGCAGTATAAGCAGAAGCATTGATGCAGAAATGTGGTTTGTGTTCGTAAAAAAAATCGGCGACTTGTTCTTTATTTGTAATATCTAAATTTTCAGAATCGGTGAAATTAAACTCAAAACGGTCTTCAAAATCTGTGGCAATTTTCCTGAAACAATTCCCGAGTTGTCCGTTTCCGCCGGTAATTAATATTTTTTTCATGGGTTGCTGTTTTTATTTTGCTTTCTAAAATGACCAACTCTGCTTTGAAAATCACCTTGTTCCAAATTCACTAAAAATTTTCGAAAAAGATTGGTGGTTTCTTCGGGCTGCAATTCTGCTTTTCGGGTTTTCATATTAAAATAGATTACAGTGAGCCACAAAACGCTGTGAATGATTTTTGAATCTTCGCTTTTCATCAGAATTTCTATCTTGGAAATGCGGTCGTTTATTTCGATGGTTTTGCTAGTGATGATTACTTTTGCGTTATATCTTACTTCTTTCAAATAAGCAATTTCGTTTTGAATGGTAATCCACGTGCAACCGTTTTTACGGGTATATTCTTCGTAAGTAAAACCATAACCTGCTTCTACATGGTCTTCTCTCGCATTGAGCATATACTCCAAATATTTTGCGTTGTTTAGATGACCAATCGGGTCGCAATCGTTGAAACGTATTTTTGCGGTGCTCGAAAGTTCTTTTTCCATATTGCAAAAATAAAAAAAACCACTCTGTAAGAAGTGGTTTTATGAGTTAAAATTATTTCTTAAAGTCCTAATTCTTTTTTCACAAGTTCAGTCGCATCGGGACCTGCTTTATAAATCATCGCAGTAGAATCGATAATGAAATCGAAACCGTTTGCTTTAGCAACTTTGCCTACAGCATTATTTAGTTTTTCGATGATTGGTTTTACCGCTGTATCTCTTCTTTGTGCCAAATCGTTTTGCGCAGTCTGCTGAATTTGCTGAAGACTTTGCTGTTTTTTTTGTAATTCTGTTTCTTTGGCTTGTCTTTGAGCTTCAGTCATTTTAGCAGCATCTGCTTGATATTGTTGAACTTCTTTTTGAAATGCTTCACCTTGTTTATTGAGTTCTTCACCTTTGGTTTTGCTGAACGCATCTAATTCGGTGGTCATTTTTTTTGTTTCTGGCATTGCAGACAATACAGCTTCATAATCCATAGTTGCCATTTTTTGAGCTTTTGCAACTCCTACAGCCAAAAACATGATTACTGCTGCAAATAATACGCTTAATTTTTTCATAATAGAGGTAAATAAATTTATAGTTTGTTTTTATTTCTTTTGGGTTTCAGCTGATTCTGCCGATATTGAACTTCCTGATTTTGCTTCCATGCTTCTTGCTGCTCTTCCCGGAGTTCTTACGGGTGCTCCTGGTTTTTTTTCTGGTTCTTTTTCCTTTTTCTGCGAACCAGTATTTTTCAGCAGCAAATCTAACACTTTCTCCGTATAATCGTATCTTTTTTCAAGATAAAGTACACTGATGTTGTTGCTTTTATCAAGAACTATGCCTAAACTATTTTTTTCTGAAACGGTTTTTATGGCATTCCATATTTGGTCTTGAAACGGTTTGGTAAGGTTTGATCTTGCGTTGTTGATTTCACCCATAGAACCGAATCTGTTGTTAATCATTGCTTTTATTTTCTTGTCAAGATCATCAACTTCTTTTTGTCTTTGTTTCAGTTGATCGCCAATCAAGAGAACCTTTTCGTTTTCTAAAGTGGTTTTTTTGTTTTCGTATTCGGTCTGCAAAGTTTGTATTTCACTTTGCCAATTTGTAATTTGCTGGTTGAGTCGTGATTCAGCATCTTTATACTGCGGAAGTTTGCTCAGGATATAATCGGTATCTACAACGCCTATTTTCTGGGCATTTGCCAATGCTGAAAAAGTGATAAGCAGAATTGTAATTGCTTTAAAAGGTTTCATGATATTTTATTTTAAAGGTTTTGGTTCATGAGGAAGTGGGTTTTCCAGCCGGAAGGTTCTGATGATCCCATACTTGGTTTGTCGAATCCATACGCAAAATCAAACCCGATTAATCCGAAAGCACCCATAAAAACTCTAACACCGACTCCTGCGGAACGTTTTAATTGGAAAGGATTGTATGTTCCGTAAGAATTCCAAGCATTACCTCCTTCCATGAAAGCAAGTCCGAAGATTTTTGCCGTTTGGTTCAGTGAAATCGGGTATCTCAATTCTAGGGTAAGACGGTTGTATATCGTAGCTCCTCCATAAGGTGTAACATCAATTATATCTCCACCAGCAGATGAAGAGTTCTCATAACCTCTGAGCGGAACAAGTTCTCTACCGTCAATTCTGCCTCCCATTAATCCGGTTCCACCTACATAGAATCTCTCAAACGGCGGTGCACCGAGTTGTCTGTTGTATCCGTCAAGGAATCCCATTTCTGCTGAGCTTCTTAATACTAATTTTCCGACTACGGTGTTGTAAATATCGGCTTTTAATTTTACTTTATAAAATTCTAACCAGCTATATTTATCAACAGCACTCATGGTACTATAATCTTTTTTACTGAAAAGAGAATACGGCGGGGTAAATTTTATCGATGCTTCTATGTTTGAACCCATGGTTGGGAAAATAGGGTCAATTCCTGCGGAGTTTCTGCTCAACCCAACATTAAAACTGAAATTTTTTGCAGATCCGTTGTACTCTGTGGTATTCCCGAACTGGAAAGGGTAGTTGCTAAAATCATAACTTTGGAACTGAATTCCTGTATAAAGTGAGAAATAATCATCGGGCCATCTCAAAAGACGGTTTAACCCGACACTTGCCGAGAAGATATTGAGTTTTTGGGAATCTCCGTATTGGTCGGTATATCTTATTAATGATTGGTTCACACCTACAGAAAGTGCGGTAGGTTTTGTTCCGAAGAGCCACGGTTCGGTAAATGAAATCCCGTAATTCTGGAAAAATTGACCAGCTTGTGCCTGAATGGACAAAGTCTGTCCATCACCTTGTGGAACGGGTTTGAAATCTTTTAACTTCAAAAAGTTTCTCAAAGAAAAATTACTAAAAGTAAGACCAAGCGTACCAATAAATGAACCGCCTCCGTAACCAGCTTGAAGCTGAACCTGTGATGAACCTTTTTCTACCAAAGTCCAATGAATATCTACGGTATTATCAGTAGCGTTTGGAGTAACTTGCTGACCAACTTGCTGCGGGTCAAAAAACTGCATTCCGGCTAAATCGAAATAGGTTCTCTTGATGTCGCTTTTTGCAAAGAGACTGCCTGGTTTTGTTCTGAGTGAGCGCAGAATAACGTGGTCGTGAGTGGTGGTATTTCCGCTCCATGTAACTCTGTTCCAAGTTGCTTTTTCGCCTTCTGTAATTCTGATTTCTAAGTTGATAGAATCTCCTACTACAGACTTTTCTACAGGCATCACATTAGAGAAAAGATACCCGTTGTTCATATAAATAGACTTAATGTCTGAATCGTCTTCTTTACCGCCATCTTCGCCTACTTTTTTGTTAAAGCCGACTGCATCGTAAATGTCGCCAGTTTTATAGCCTAATATTTTTTGCAGATAGTCTGTTGCAAATGCGGTATTGCCCAAAAATGTAATATCGCCGATGTAGTATTTTTTGCCTTCGTGTAGTTTTATGTTGATTTGGTAATCGTTTTTAGCGTTTCTCCACACTGAGTCGGAAAGGATTCTCGCATCACGGAAACCTAATGCTCGGTAGTAACTAACAAGGTTTTCTTTATCTTCCTGATATTTGTCTTCAATAAATTTTGATGGTTTTAGAATTGCTTGTATTCCTATTAATCTTCTTTGTTTAGTGTTTTTGAATGCCTTGTTTCTGAGTTTTCTGCTCGAGATGCTTTGATTGCCTTCAAAATCTATACTGCTGATTTTTACTTTCTTACCTTTTTCTACATTAATTGTCCAGTCAACAAGATTCGGGTCTTGTTCGTTTACCTTGTCTTGAATGGTAATTTTGGCATCTGCAAATCCTTTTTTCACATATTCTTGCGGAACATCTGTTTTAAGTTTAGATATTAAATTCTGGGTAATTTTTGTTCCAGGTTTCAGTTTGTTTTCTTTGGCGAGTTTTTCGCTTTTAGATTTTCCTATTCCTTTTCCGGTAAATTTTACTTCACCCAGTTCTTTGAGGTCTTGTAAATTAAAACGTAAAATCACCATATCGCCTTCTATACTCTCTACATAGACTTCAACTTCGGAGAAAGATTGTGTTTCCCAAAGTTTTTTGATGGCGTTGCTGATTTTTTGTCCTGGTATTTCTACAGTTTCGTTTTTATTAAGTCCCGTAAATCTGAGAATTTGTGCGGGAGTATATTTTTTTACGCCATCTATCACGATGTCTTTCAGGATATAGGATCCCATCTCGTTTTGGGCATAAACGGGATTGTTGTCCTGCTGGTTTTGTTCGGGCGTAATCTGGCTGTAGAAATTTGCCGCTGCCGCAAACGTCATGATGATGGCTAAAATTTTAAACTTCATTTTTTATCTTGCTAACTTTTCTTTTTATATGTTTTCTAGAAGCTGTTCGCTGGTTTTGCCGAACCTTCTTTCTTTATTCTGGTAATTGTATATACACCGGAAAAAATCTTCTCTGCCGAAATCTGGCCACAAAATATCCAAAAACTGCAATTCTGCATAAGCAATCTGCCAAAGCAGAAAATTACTAATTCTTACTTCTCCGCTGGTTCTGACGAGCAAATCAACAGGAGGGATTCCTTTGGTATAAAGATGCTTCTCAAAGAGTTCACTATTTATATCATTGGGTTGCAGATTTCCGTTTTTTACTTCGGTGCTTATTTCTTGTACGGCGTTTAATATTTCTTCTTGCGCTCCGTAACTGAGTGCCAAAAT
This sequence comes from uncultured Kaistella sp., assembly GCA_964532055.1. Classification (GTDB taxonomy): domain Bacteria; phylum Bacteroidota; class Bacteroidia; order Flavobacteriales; family Weeksellaceae; genus Kaistella. The sequence continues at coordinate 68,117 of CAZHFE010000003.1, forward strand.
TAGGTTGCCCCGTTTATTGTTTTTGGTAATTTCTACAAGATTCAGCATTTGCTCTCGAACTAATTCGGGCAGTTTATTCATGTTACCGATGACATGTATCCGCAAACCTTTGGTAAAGATTTCTTCAGCTTCCAGAAGCATGGTTTCTGAAATAAGCGTCATGAGTGTGGTAACTTCTTCGGGTGGTCTGTTCCAGTTTTCTGATGAAAATGTGTAGAGCGTAAGATACGGGATATGAATTTCGTTGCAGGCATTTACAGCATTTCGTACTGCTTGTATAGCGTGTTTGTGTCCGAAAGTTCTTTCTTTGCCACGCAATTTTGCCCATCTTCCGTTCCCATCCATAATGATGGCAACATGTTTTGGGAGCATATCCGGATTTATATTCTGCTTTATCGACTCCATTTTCATTAATAACTACAATAACATGGTGGTCTTCCGAAAGAATATGAAACGCCTACAGATATAGAGTTTACCCAGTCTTTTGAGTTGGTATTTCCTACTTGTCTGTTTTTAATAATTTCTTCTGCTCTTATTTCTGCTACAGTTTTATATTGACCTTCTTGTAAGAGAGAGGTGTTTTTCCCCGGAGCAAGTATGTCTTTATTATAACTCTGTTTTACATTATCGTTATCAATAACGCTGTAATCTATAGAGTCGGAGAATGTGGCTCTGAACATCAGTTCACCAAAGATTGCCCAATTATAATCGAATTTGTATTTCAACCCAATACCGAAAGGAATTGCCATGTTGAATTTTTGGGCATAAGCATAAGTAGGTGTACTGGTAAAATCGGTGGAGTTTGTGGGTGCAATCGCATTTCCGTTTACGTCTCTGTTGAAGTCATTTTCTACGATGAGTTGCGGTGTGTATGCAAGCATTCCGCCGATTCCTCCAAATATATAAGGACTGAGTAAACCTTTCTGCTCGTCATTCACCGGGAAAAAATTGTATTCAAAAATAGCATCGAACTCTGTGATGGTGTTTGTTCCCCATAGTTTGCGTTTGCTGCGATACGGTTCTTTTGCAAATTCGTCTATAAACTGAACATTGCTGTATGAAAAATTAAATCTCAAGGTTTGGTACGGATTAAAATTCATACGGTACATCAATGCAAGGTGAAAAGGAATCCCATAGGATTTAATATCGCTCAAAACAGGGGTTTGCAAATAGGCGGTACTGCCTATGTCGCCCACCAAATTACTCATCCCGAAATGCACACCGATTTCGTGGCGTTGACCTTTCACCGGAAGTAAAACGAAAAGCACGAGAATCATGCTGTATAGTAATTTCTTTTGCATTAAAGAATGTACGTCAATTTTCATAAATAATTTTGCAAATATAAAACATTTTTATATTAAGGAAATTCTTAATTTTTAGTTAAATATGCTCAAAAAAGCATAATTTTCTGCTTACAAAACGACAAATATATTTTTTTATGATTTTAAGAAAATAAAAACCCCCAAACCGAGGGCTTTATTTATTGTTTTTTACCGAGCAGTTTTTGTATTTTATTACGTATTCTGATGAGTGTAGGTTCTTGATAATTTTTGTCTTCTTCAAAATAACCGTAACCATATCCGTATCCGTAACCATATCCATATCCATATCCGTAACCTTTGTTGACTTGATAATCATTGTAAATCAAACCAAGATTTTGCACTTCGTGGTTATGATATTTTTCGGTAATCATTTTCAGCATGTATTTTTCGGTATATTCATGACGTACTATATAAACACTTGCATCGGCGGTTCTCATCAGTTCAAAAGGATCTGCAACCAAACCAACCGGTGGAGAATCGATGATGATGAAATCGTAATGTTCTTTCAGTCCTTCGATAAAGCTAATGTTTCTTTGGCTCATCAACAATTCTGAAGGATTCGGCGGGATAGGTCCCGATGTTGCTACGTGCAGATTCGGGATTTTGGTTTGGTTAATGATTTGTTCTACCTCTACTTCGCCGGTCAAATAATTGGAGATTCCGTATTTGTTATCAATTTTGAAATCTCCGAAAATTTTTGGTTTCCTTAAATCCATTCCCAGTAAAATAGTTTTTTTTCCGCTCAAACCGAGTACTGATGCCAAATTAATGGAGACATAGGTTTTACCTTCGCCACCAATAGATGAGGTAACCAAGATGACTTTGGATTTATGGTCTTCTTTGTGCAGAAATCTCAGATTTGATCGAATTCCGCGAAATGCTTCAGAGATTGATGATCGCGGCTGCTCTAGAACGGTTAAATTGTTGTCATGCGAGTTTTTTCCTATAACACCTAACAACGGGATTTTGGTTGCCTGCAATAGTTCTCTGATGTTTCTTATACGGTTATCCATTGCTTCGGTAATCCCCAAAATTAGTAATGGTAGTAAAAGCAATCCGCCGATAATGGTATATTTTGTACGCTGCACATCGGGTGCGATAGGACCTTGACCAAGATTTTTTGCAGGGTCTATTACGGTAATATCTGATTTGTTAGTGGCAACTCTTATTTGTGTTTCGTTCTGCTTCGTAAGTAAACTGTTATAGGTTGCTTCTATCATGTTGTAGCCACGTTCTGCATCCATATATCGTCTTTCTTTCTCGGGGTATGAGTTCAGATTTATATTTTCGCGAGCGATTTGCTGGTCTATTTTGGCAATTTCATTATAGTAAATATTATAATAATTTTTAAGCGAACCGTTTGAATTTCCTCTTGCTTCGTTAATCAACCGGTTGATTTCTCTCATTGGCTCAGAGTTCGGTGTGTAGATTGCAGCCAGTTCGCGTCTTTTTGCATAGAGTGCTTTCAATTCTGAAACGGTGGCAGTAAACAAACCGTCTTCAACTCCTGCTGCATTAGTGCTGATCATTTTATCGAGATTTTGCGATGCTAATGTGTTGCGTATGTTATCAAGGGAGGTGAGTTTCGTGAGTAAATCTGCTTTTTTTGCGTCGAGAGTTTTTATGTTTTGCAGTGCTTTCTCATCGCGGTCTTTTATGTCGTATAAACCTTCAGATATTTTCATGTGGTTTAGGATACTCGCGCTGGAATCTAATTTTTTACCGATTTTTTTCAAATTATCGAGCAGATATTTTTCAGTATTTTTATCTACGGTATTTTTGTCGATTAAGCGTTTGTTCTGCAATTCTTCTACCGAAGTGTTAAGAAAATTTACTGTTCCGTTCAGATTATATCCTTTTTTGCCGATAATCATGATGGTACTGATTTCTTTATCAAAATCTACATTGATTGTTGATACCAGAGAATTTACCATATCATTTACGGTAGAGAAATTTACGATGATGTTTTCAAATTTGATGTTACTTGGTTGTGGGTTTTTAAGTAATTTGAATTTTAAATTCGGCGAAATATACCATTGATTGATACGGATAATTTTGTTTTCGGGTCTTGTAAAACTCGGCACAGTTTCAAATCCTTCTTTTTCATAAGAGTACAAACTGGTAGATTCTCCTTCTTTTGGCAATTTTACTTCATAGCGATCGCCACCTTTCGGGATTAAGGTGATGCGGTAATTGACTTGTTGGGGGGTTGTTTTGTCAATTTCCACAAAAACCGGCGAATCGTATTTGTCGATATAAGTTTCTTTGATCAATCCTGCGGTAGAATAATTTACGTATAAACCAAGTGTCTTTACCAAATATTCGTTATGAGAGCGGGAAAGGAGCATTTTTTTCAGATATATACCGTCCTGGTTTCCGCCTTGTCCCCAGATAAAATTGATGGATTGGTTAGGTGTGAAATAACTTGCCGTATTGTTGGAGATGCTGAGTGATAAACTGGATGCGTAGATTCGCTGTGCATAATATTTATTATAAAACCATGCAATGGTAAATCCTATTACTGCCATAATCACAAACCAATACCAGTTTTTGAGTAATCTGGATAGAAAATGTTCAAAATCGAAAAAAGCGAAAGAACCAATTTTTTCCTTAGGAGCGACTGTTGCAGTATGCGATGTATTTTCTTTTCCCGGAATCATTTTAGAATCTTGTTATAAGTAAATAAATAGATATTGCAGTAGTCATTAAAGAAACAGTAGTGGTTAAAGTCTGTATAGGGTCTTTTCCGAAACCGTTTAGGTTTTTGCCTCTTGTACTCAGGTAAATTTCGTCGCCGTTTTGCACCCAATAATAGGGTGAGTTCATTATATCTTCTCTTGTTAAATCTATTTTGACAACTTTTATTCCTTCCGGCAATTTTCGGTGAATAACAACATTTTTCCGGTCAATTGTTCTGTTTAAGCCGCCATTCATTGCAATGGCTTCACTCAGGTTCAGCGTATTTTTGTGGGCGGTTTTTTCACCAGTGATTCCTACTGTTTCCACATCACCCAAAATATAATAAGTAATTCCGTCGATATTCAGCCGTACTTCAGATTTTCCTTCCAAAAAATTTTCATTGACTCTACCCTGTATTTCTTTTGAAATCTCTTCAATAGTTCTTCCTTCTGCTTTAATGTAACCGATTCCGAAAATATTAATATCGCCGTTTGAATCTACTTTTAATCCATTAAAATAAATGCCTGTATTTCCTTGTGAACCACCACCACCTCTTGTAATACCCATTGTTGTTGTATTTCCTGCCCCTGAAACCGCTCCTGAAGTTGCCCCCGAATTTGTTGCATTAAGCGTAGAATAGAATTGTGCAGCATCTCCTTTTGGCGTGGTAATGATATTGAGCGTGAGCATATCGTTTTTTGTAACACGATAAACCGGAATGTTGTACGGAATTAATCCTTCTTCATTAATTACCAAACTTTCGTTGGGCTGCATATAGCGCACGTCTTTTTGGGAAATACACGATTGGAGGATGAAAAAACTTAAAACCGCGAAAAATATTGATTTTTTTATATTCATAAGTCAAATGTGGTTTGCAAAAATAATAAATAATTAGTTAGTGTTTTTTCTCATCAATAAAACAAGTTTCGGTATATAAGCTCCTGCAAAACCTAAAGCCAGTATAACTACCAAAAGTAAATTTACGTTGATATGCCTTAAAAAATATGCAACCGAGATGATTAACAAATAATATATGATGATATAAAAAGTTGATCGCCTGTGAGTAATACCCAAATCGAGCAATGAGTGATGAATGTGGTTTCTGTCTGCAGTAAACAGCGATGTACCTTTTACCAATCTTATGATAATGACATTAAGCGTATCTATAATCGGTAAAACAAGTATTGCCATTGCAATAGCAGGAGCTGTTTGCAGATAATATCTGGGAACACCCGGTAATTCCTTATCAATAAAAATATCAATAAAACAAATTGCTGTAAACGCCAGTAAAAATCCCAGAATCATAGAACCTGTATCTCCCATGAAGATTTTATTTTTGCGGTAATTGGATAGGTTATAATACAGAAAACCAACTACCGAACCAATAATTACCCCCGATAAAACCACCAATGGATAATTGTATTCACCCAACCGGAAATAACTGATTCCGAATAGTGTACAGCAAATCACTGAGTAACATCCAGCTAAACCATCAATTCCATCAATAAGGTTGAAAGCATTAATCAAAATGATGAATGTGAAAATACTGATGAAAACGCTTACAAAATAATTCAGTTCATAAATAGCAAATAACCCGAAAAAACTTCGTATCCGAACATCTGAACCAATCACTATTAATGACATTATGATAATCTGCGCTATAAGTTTTTTATAAGCGCGCATTGCAACAATATCATCCATCACACCAATGTAAAGCAAGATTACTAATGAAGCAAAGAGAAATTTGTATATTTCGAACAGTTCAAACGCAAAAATAGAAGCACAAACTGCCACTGAATAGAAAAGAGCAATCCCACCAAGATTAGGGATTTTCCGCAGGTGAGAACTACGGTTTCCGGGTTCATCCATCAGATTTTTCTTGCGAGAAATTTTCAGAATAGCAGGAATAGAAAAAAATGTAAGTAAAAATGAAAACAGCGTCCCGAATCCCAGTTTTACATAAAAAATAGGAATCCCAATGTCGTTAAAAAAATCTTTTAAATCAGTCATAGTTTTTTACCATAGAGCGTTATTGTATCTGTCTGAAGTGAATGCACCGCGATGTCCGTTTCCTTGACCAAAATAAAAGAACATTGCCGTAAAGTAAGCCATGAAACCCGTATAAAACATTTGTCTTGCACGATCTCCTAGCGCATAAACCAAATTCGGCATGCAGAACATGGCTACGAAAAACATATAAGCACCGGGAAGTCGTACTGCGAAAATTTCATTGGCTCTGAAAAAATAAAATAAAGCCATCCCGAAAACAGCGAGATTTCGCATATATTCATACCACCAAACATTTTCGCAACCGTCTTTATCATAGCGAATCAAAATCCCGATGAAAATTATTTTTACAATATCGTTTAACCCGGTTTCTACCTGTGTTCCGTAATAGCGGTCATCTAAATATCCGGTATATGCTTCTGAGACATCTTTCGGGGTCAAAGAACCAAAGAAATCGCCTCCGAATCGATATAATTCAAATGGTGAAGAAAGTAGCGCAATAATCAACACCCAAAAAATTCTGCGAGTATTCATCGGGATTCTTACCAACCAATATGCAGGTAAAAATACTATTGATGTTTTATGAAATCCCAATGCAATATACATACAGAGCAGGAACATGATTAAATTCCGCTCTTTGATGAATTTAAATGAAGCCACACAAACCGCAATTCCCAAACCTTGCCGCATTTGCCCCGAATCTTCGAAAAACATAATCGGCATAAAATAAAAAAGTAACGCCAAACTCGGGAACGCCACATTTTTATAAATGGCAGTAAATTTTAAACTCACCGTAATAATTACCATGATTAAAGTTACCACATAAAACGGAAAACCAAAATCAAAAACCAACTTATTGATGAGAACAAAAAGCCATTCTATATCCATTGTATTTGGACGAAAAAGTGCTTTGTCAAAAACATCACCGTAACTTGTATAGAAAGAAAAATCTGCAAAAAGCTGTTTATAAACAGGATAGTCTGCACCTACATTAATCCTTAATCCTACTGCAATGACAATGAGTATTGCCGCAATCCAAACAAAAATACTTTGTTTTTTTTGTAACCGAAAAATCTCGTAATAACTTGCAAATGCAAGAAAAACGAAAATCACCATGAAAATAGGATGTAGAATCGGCATCTGTAACTTTGTGTTTTATATAATTTTGCTGACTAATTTTCCCTGTCCCAAAAAATAGAGCAAATAATAAATTTTTTTCTTCAAAGGCAAAGATAATAGATAATTTTTACCGAAGCGTTTATACTGCAATATTTCTGCTCTTGAAATTCGATTTTTTTTTATAAAATTCTTCAGTTCAGAGGACATCTTACTGTAGGTTTCCTCATCTTTTACAAATGCAAGATATGCCAAGAATGTATAAACACCTTCCAGAATCTGAAAGTTTTTCAATTCATTTTTTTTATCTGAGTACACTGAGCTTTCAAATGCAGTTTGCACATTTTCAACTGCTTTCAGAATATCCAGTCCTTTTTCGGTGTGCGTTTTGGTGATAGAATCTGCACGTTCCAGATATTGGTAATGGAAATTCTGAGTTTGTGCTAAAGTTTTGCACTCCAAAAGCAATTGCGGAATCAACTGAATATCTTCAAAATGAACTCCTTTTTTGAATCTTTTATCACTGAATAATTTTTTTTTTAAAATTTTATTACACGCAAAATAACTCAAATCTGAAAACACGGAAAAGTTTTTTTCTAAATCTATTTTCTCCGGCATATTAGGAATTTGCGTAAGTTTTTGGGTTACAATTCCGGCTTCATTTACTTTTTGCAGGTTGCAGATTACCATTTCTGCATCGTGTTTTTTTGCAAGTGTGTGCATTTCTTCAAACATTGTTTCCGAAACATAATCGTCGCTGTCTACAAAACCGATAAATTCTCCATTCGCTCTTTCTATCCCGAAATTTCTGGCATCGCTCAATCCGCCGTTTTCTTTTACAAAGCTTTTAATTTTATCAGGATATTGTTCTGCAAATTCATCAATAATTTTTTGCGAATTGTCTTTGCTTCCGTCGTTAATGACTAAAATTTCTATTTCCGGCAAAGTTTGCATTACCAAAGAATCAAGGCATTTCTTTAGGTAATTTTCTGTGTTGTAAACCGGAACAATTACGGAAACTTTTATCATTGCTATTGAGTGTCGTTTGCTTTTTCGTACAGAAAATAATCTTTTCCTATTGGTCTTATTCCGTAAATCCATTTCAGAATCTTCGGTGCATTTTTGTGAACTTTATCAATAGGATAGTGTTTTACCAAAGTATATTCTTGATCGAAAAATATTTTATCTCCAGGTTTCATTTTATAAAAACCTTTTTCGCTGTCTGGTTTTTTATTGATAGTCAAAATGTAATCGGGACGAAAATCTTTCACCGAATTAATCCACCAAAAGTTTTCATCTTTTTCCATTTCATCATTAATTCTTTTGTTTACCAAACCCACTTCATCATAGGTATAAAGATTCGTAAAAAAAGGAATAATTCCTGCCGGTTCAAGTAAAATAGATTTTTCCATTCCTGCATTTTCTTTTTTAAGGTCGTCGGAAATCTGCATTCTCTGCCGTTCTTCCATATAACCAATAGTATAAGACTGTAAAATCTGAAAAAAATACAGACCCGAAAACATAATGAAAACAGCCATTAACAGAATGGTTTTTCTAAGCTTGGCTACATTTAAAAAATAATATAAAACAACCGCGAATAGAAAAACTCTCGGCAACCAGTAATACCAATCGAAATATGCTCTGAAATAAGCAAAAACTGTAATTTTCAACAATGCAAATACAAGAATGAAAATCAAAATCACTTTGGTTTCAAATGAAGTTTTGGCTTTCTCTCTAATAATTCTGAAAATACAAAACGCCAAAAATCCCAAAAATGCAAGAAAAAGCAGAAAAGTAAACAAACCGTATTTTTTGACCAATCCGCCGTAATAAGCCCATTGATAAAGGAAAAATTCTATGCTGTCATTTTGAATAAGATTTTTGTAGGCAATTTTTTTTGCGGTAATAGTGTGATTTACCAATTCACCGAAATAGAGATAATTAAACAAAACTACCGAAGATAATCCTAAAATTCCGCATAGAATATAGATGAAATTAATTTTCTTTTTGATGACCAAATCTACCAAAAAGAAAACTCCGAGAAAAATCACTGTATCTATTCTTGTCCAAAGCAATAAAAACGGAAACACAAAATATGCCCATTTTTTGCCCCGAAAAATTCCGTAATACATCAATCCTCCGTAGAGAAAAAATAAAATTCCGTACTCCATTCCCAAACAAGATGCAGTAAGAGAAGGAGGAATCATATTGAGGAAGATAACGAAGAAACCCCGCTTCAGAACATCATACGGAAACAACACTTTTCCCAGTAAAATAGTACCCACTGCAAAAAGAATACAGCTGAAAATAAGAATGGGATAAATAAAATTTTCGCCGAAAATAAACTGAAAAATCACCGAAACCAAAACGTATAAATGAGTAGTAGAAGCCGATATTTTTTCATCACCATTGAACCCGATTACACCATAATTCAATAGGTTTCTCGCTACTCGCCACGTTATGAAAGAATCTTCTTGAATGTGTTTGGTAAAAAACATCGGGATTTTAATCGCCAATGTCGCCAAAATCAATAAAAAAGGATTCGAGAAAATTTTGGATAAAACTCTACTCATAAACGCTGTTTATAACAATGATTCATTTCTATCGTCAAAAATATAATAATTTAACCAAATGCTAAAATACTTGCTTTTTAATATGTTCTCATTATAACACAAAATATTTTTCTGCCATAATTTCACATCAAAAAACAAAAATCTGCCAAAATTTAACTTCCATCTTCCATCTTTCATCTTCCATCTTCATTGGCACAAAGTTGGAGAATATTCGGACAGAATAACAACTAAAAAATTATTAATATGTCAGTAAACTTTAAACCATTAGCAGACAGAGTTTTGGTAGAACCAACTCCGGCTGAAACCAAAACCGCATCAGGAATCATCATTCCCGATACTGCGAAAGAAAAACCACAGGAAGGAACTGTGATTGCAGTTGGGAACGGAAAAAAAGACGAACCTATGACCGTAAAAACCGGCGATAAAGTTCTTTACGGAAAATACTCCGGAACAGAACTGAAATTTGAAGGTAAGGATTATTTGATTGTAAAAGAATCTGATTTATTAGGAATTATCGGGTAATCTTATACATTGTACAATTTAAAACATACAATGTATTCTAATTAAAAACAAGAAATTTTCAACAAAAAAGTACATTGTACATCATACTTTGTACATTTTACATAATACATTAATACAACAAAAAATGGCAAAAGAAATAAAATTCGACATTGAATCGAGAGACGCTTTAAAGAGAGGCGTTGATGCATTGGCAAATGCAGTAAAAGTAACTTTGGGACCAAAAGGAAGAAACGTGGTTATCGAAAAATCTTTCGGTGCACCGCATGTTACCAAAGACGGAGTTTCCGTAGCAAAGGAAATAGAATTGGAAGACAGAGTAGAAAACATGGGAGCACAAATGGTAAAAGAAGTGGCTTCTAAAACCAATGATATTGCAGGTGACGGAACTACAACTGCAACTGTTCTTGCACAAGCAATCGTGAGAGAAGGTTTGAAAAACGTAGCAGCAGGAGCAAATCCTATGGACTTGAAACGTGGAATCGACAAAGCGGTTTCGGCAGTTGTTGAAAATTTGAAATCTCAATCTCAAACAGTAGGTGATAATATCGACAAAATAAAACAAGTTGCTTCTGTTTCCGCAAATAATGACGACGCTATTGGTTCTCTAATTGCAGAAGCATTCGGAAAAGTAGGAAAAGAAGGGGTAATTACCGTGGAAGAAGCAAAAGGAATCGACACAACTGTTGACGTTGTAGAAGGAATGCAATTTGACAGAGGTTATCAATCTCCGTATTTTGTAACCAATCCCGAAAAAATGATTACCGAATTAGACAATCCATATATCCTTTTGGTGGAAAAGAAAATTTCTTCAATGAAAGAATTACTGCCAGTTTTGGAACCGGTTGCACAAGCTGGAAAATCGCTTTTAATCATTTCTGAAGAAGTAGAAGGTGAAGCATTGGCAACTTTGGTGGTAAATAAATTGAGAGGTTCTCTGAAAATTGCTGCTGTAAAAGCACCGGGATTCGGAGACAGAAGGAAAGCGATGCTGGAAGATATCGCAATTCTTACAGGCGGACAGGTAATTTCCGAAGAAAGAGGTTTCACCATGGAAAATACAACTTTGGAAATGCTTGGAACTGCGGAAAAAGTGGTTATTGATAAAGACAACACAACAATCGTAAACGGCGGTGGAGATGAAGCGCAGATTAAAGGAAGAGTTTCTCAAATCAAAGCGCAGATGGAAACCACAACCTCTGAATACGATAAAGAAAAATTGCAGGAAAGATTGGCAAAATTGGCAGGAGGAGTTGCTGTTCTTTATGTAGGTGCAGCTTCTGAAGTGGAAATGAAAGAGAAAAAAGACAGAGTTGATGACGCACTTCATGCAACCAGAGCTGCTGTAGAAGAAGGAATTGTTGCAGGTGGTGGTGTAGCTTTGGTAAGAGCAATTTCTGCCATTAAAGTTGAGGGAACAAATCAAGATGAAAACACCGGTATCAAAATCGTGAAAAGAGCGATTGAAGAACCATTAAGACAAATCGTTGCTAATGCAGGAGGAGAAGGTTCTGTAATCGTGGCGAAAGTAGAAGATGGAAAAGATGATTTCGGATTCAATGCAAAAACCGACGAATTTGTCAATATGTTCGAAGCAGGAATTATAGACCCGACAAAAGTGGTGCGTGTTGCTTTAGAAAATGCGGCATCTGTTGCAGGAATGCTTTTGACAACGGAATGCGTTATCACCGAAGTGAAAAAAGACGAACCACAAATGCCGATGGGAGGCGGAATGCCGGGAATGATGTAATAAAAAGCAGGAAGTCGGAAGTCAAAAGATGGAAGACTTTGCGAAATATTTCAAAATCCGCCCAGAGAATTTCTGGGCGGATTTTTTGCTTTTAAAATTGTTAGATTATATCGTAGTCAATCTCAGCGTATTGGTTTTTCCGCTTTCATGAGCAGGCATTGCGTTCAGGTTAATAACAAAATCGCCGAAATGAACATAACCACTCTCAAGCGTTAACTGATTTACTTCAATAATGGTTTCGTCGGTAGATTTTTGTTGGTCATAATAAAAGGCACGAACTCCCCAAAGCAAATTCAGCATCGTGAGAACCCGCCTATTTGCAGTGTAAATAATGATGTTTGAGTTTGGTCGGTGTGCGGAAATCTGAAATGCAGTGTAGCCAGAATAGGTTAAAGTTACAATGGCTTCTACATTGGTAGATTTTGCAATTCTTACCGCCGCAAGACAAATTCTATTGGTAATAAAACGGTCATCAATACAGTTGAATTCTTTTTCTATGGGTTCATTTTTGTTTTGGTAAAAATGGGTACGCTCAATGTTTTTTACGATTTTCGACATGTTTTTCACCACATCTACCGGATATTTCCCTACAGAAGTTTCACCGGAAAGCATCACTGCATCTGCACCGTCAAGTACAGAATTGGCAACGTCATTTACTTCGGCTCTTGTCGGTGTTAAGCTGTTAATCATGGTTTCCATCATTTGTGTTGCAATGATGACAGGTTTTGCAAACAGTCTTGCTTTTTCCACAAGATTTTTTTGTATTGCAGGAACTTCTTCCATAGGAACTTCTACACCCAAATCTCCTCTCGCAACCATTAAACCATCACATTCCTGAAGGATTTCTTCGATATTTTTTACACCTTCTGGTTTTTCTATTTTGGCAATGATGGGTGTTTTGAAACTTTTTCCTATTGGGTGTTTTTCAATCAGTTCTTTTAAGTCGATAATATCTTGAGCATGGCGTACAAAAGAAAGCGCAATCCAGTCCAGCTCTAAGTCGAGCATGAAATTAGCATCTTCAATATCTTTTTCGGTTAAAGCTGGAAGCGAAACATTGGTATTTGGTAAATTTACTCCTTTCTTGGAACTCAATGGTCCACCTTGTATCGTTTTTGCTTTTACGGTGTCAATTTGGTTGGTTTCAATAACTTCCAGAACCAGTTTTCCGTCGTCAATCAAAATTCTTTCACCAACTTTCACATCTTGTGGAAACTGCTGATAAGTCATATAAACTCTCTTGGAATCGCCTTCAATTTTTTCGTTGGTAAAGATCAAAACATCTCCAGGATTGAGATAAGATCCTTCTTTTACCACACCTACGCGAAGTTTAGGACCCTGTAAATCGCCGAGAATACTTACTGATGAACCTAGTTCTTTATTGATTTCCCGTATGGTTTCTACATTTTGTCTTACCAAATCATAATCGGCGTGGGAAAAATTTATTCTGAAAACATCTACTCCTGCCTGAATGAGGTCAATCATGGTTTCTTTGTCTGAAGAAGCCGGACCCAACGTGGCAATTATTTTAGTTTTCTTGATGTATTTATTCATAATATTGAATTAGCGGGTAAAGTTCGTCATCAGAACTTAATGAATAATGCTGTATGCTGAAGAACAGGTTTTCAGGGAGCAAAATTAATGAAAAATCGTCAAACGGCTCAGAAGTTCGTACCAGATAATCTACATCTTGATAATGAGGCAACAGAAATTTGGTTTCTTGCTCCTCTCCGAAAAGCTCAGCAGCAATTCTTTTCTGAAAATACTGAACAGATTTATTGGCAATAAAATGTATGCAGATTTTTGATTCACTGTGGAAACACTCAAATCTCGGAAAGAAATAATCATAATAGTTGCCATTATAAACAAAATCGTCTATTCGGGAAAAACGGAATGTGTTGATAGAATTGACGTGGTAAAAAAGCTCGTAATCGGGAATTTTTTTGATAATGCGTACCAAACCGATCAAAATTTCTTCGTCTTCATTCCCAAAGTCAAGAAGCAGTTTTTTGGTTTTCAATGATGCTTTGTTTTTTGTTCAGAATATAGAATGCACGTTGCGCTGCTTTTTCTTCGGCTTTTTTCTTTGAAGTTTCAGTAGCGTTGGCAATTTTTTTATCATCAAGCAGCACGTGGCATCTGAATACCATATTTTTGTTGGGCTGTGTTTCTTCGCAGGTTTCGTATTTGATGATGACTTTCTTTTTTTGACTCCATTCCAAAAGCAAACTTTTGTAACTCACGATTTTATTTTCGAGCTTGTTGATTACAGATAACGTTAAAAGCCGTTCCAAAACCACTTTTTTGCAGGTTTCATAATCTACATCAAGATACAGAGCACCGATTAATGCTTCAAACAGATTCCCAGATATATTCTCACTCAAAGCAGTTTGGCGATTATTTTGGAGGAATTTTTTCAAAGCCAATTCATCGCCGAGTTTGTTGAGGTTTCTTCTGTTGACGATTTTAGATTTCATCTGCGTAAGATAACCTTCGCTCGCTTCGGGATAAGTTTCGAAAAGATGCCCGGAAATAATGGCTCCCAATACAGAATCACCTAAAAATTCAAGTCGTTCGTAATTTTTAACGCCTTTATTTTTTAATGAAGATTTTAGCGAAAATGCTTCGCGGTAAAGATTGATGTTTTGCACTGTGCAACCGGTAATTTTACTGATTTCGGTGCTTAGATAATAATCTTTTTCCGAGAAGTTCTTTTTTCTTTGCGTTAGGAATTTAGGAAAATATTTCTTTAATTCCATAGAAGATAATCTTTTTAGATTAGATTTTTTGGAAGAGAACACAGGCATTATGTCCGCCAAAACCGAATGTGTTGCTCATCGCAATATTTACGTCTTTTTCTACAGCGTGGTTGAAAGTGAAATTCAGTCGGCTATCAATTGCTTCATCATCAGTAAAATGATTGATAGTTGGTGGAACGATTTTGTGAATGATGGTATTCAATGCGGCAATTGCTTCAATAACTCCCGCTGCACCGAGCAAATGACCAGTCATCGATTTGGTAGAATTAATCTGAATGTCGAACGCGTGTTCTCCCAACAATCTAGAAATTGCACTAGATTCTGCAATATCACCCAATGGAGTAGAAGTACCATGCATATTGATGTGGTCTACTTCATCGGTTGTTACTCCTGCATCTTCCAGGCAGTTTTTCATGACGAGATATGCGCCTAAACCTTCAGGATGTGGTGCAGTCATGTGATGTGCATCTGCACTCATTCCGCCTCCTTTCAATTCTGCGTAGATGGTTGCACCTCGTTTTACGGCGTGTTCATATTCTTCTAGAATAACGCAGCCCGCTCCTTCACCGAGAACGAAACCGTCTCTGTCTTTGTCAAAAGGTCTTGATGCTGTTTTCGGGTCATCGTTTCTGGTAGAAAGTGCCATCATTGCATTGAATCCGCCAACTCCGCTTGCTGTAACTGCAGCTTCAGAACCGCCACAGACAATGACATCTGCTTTACCCAATTGAATGAGCATTTTAGAATCTATTAAAGCATTTGCAGATGAAGCACATGCAGAAACCGTAGTGTAATTTGGTCCGTGGAAACCGTATTCTATCGAGATGTGTCCCGGTGTAATGTCGGCAATCATTTTCGGGATAAAGAAAGGGTTAAATCTCGGAATATCTGTATTTGCCCATGCTAAAACTTCGGTTTCAAAAGTTTCTAAACCACCGATTCCTGACCCCCAAATTACACCGACTCTGTTTTTATCTACATTATCGGTAATGATTCGGGAATGTTCCACCGCTTCTCTTGCGGCAACCATTCCGAACTGCGTATTTCTGTCCATTTTTTTTGCTTCCTTTTTATCGAAGTAATTTAATGGGTCGAAGTTTTTGACTTCACACGCAAATTTGGTTTTAAAATTTGAGGCATCAAAAAGAGTAATCGGAGCCGCTCCGCTCTCACCTTTTAAAAGGTTTTCCCAGTAATCTTTGGCATTGTTTCCAATGGGTGTGATAGCACCAAAACCGGTTACAACTACTCTTTTTAATTCCATAAATTTTTTCTTTGTCGATAGAATATTATTTGTTCACTACTTCTTCTATATAAGCAATAGCGTGTCCTACAGTAGTAATCTTTTCTGCTTGATCATCAGGAATCTGGATGTTGAATTCTTTTTCAAATTCCATAATTAATTCCACAGTATCCAAAGAATCTGCTCCCAAATCGTTTGTGAAGCTTGCTTCCGGAGTTACTTCTGTTTCCTCAACGTCGAGTTTATCAGCGATAATCGCTTTTACTCTTGATGCAATGTCTGACATAATAATTTATTTTTAATTAATTGTTATTGGTGCAAATATATAAAATTCTTTATGATTTGAAGTTTTTTTCTGCCAATTATGAACAAACATTCATGAAAACCATTCATTCACCAAAGAAGCAGCCAATCTTGCCGTGTGTTCCTGAATGTCATAAACCGGATTCACCTCCGCAACATCTAAAGCTGCAAGTTTTTCGTTCTTTAAAATGTGTCTAAAAAAGTGCATAAAAGCAGCATCGGCAAAGATTCCGTTGTAAGCTGCTGCGGAAACTCCGGGTGCAATGGAAACATTGAAAACGTCCATGCAAATGGTGAGGTACAAAACATCAACTTCATTTGAAAGCAAATCGATTTTTTGATAAATATTCGGGAGATTTTCAAAAAAAAGTTCATCAGCCAAAATATATTTCATTCCGTATTGATGAGCGGTGTCAAACAATTTCAATGTGTTGGAATTTCTCTGGATTCCGATGTGAAGCGAGTTGATTTTTCCTTCCTGTGCAATCTGCCAAAAACCTGTTCCGGAACTTGCCAAATTGCTTTCCGGTTCTCTGTTGTCGAAATGTGCATCGATATTGATAATCCCGATTTTCTTGTCTGGGAATGCTTTTCTGATTCCTGAGTAATGTGCAAAAGTAACTTCGTGACCGCCACCGAAAACAACGGATTTTCCTTTTCTTTTTAAAACTTCTGCAACTTTTTCGGCGAGTTCGTTTTGGGCTTTTTCCAAATCACCGTCTTCACAAAAAATATTTCCGAAATCCTTTAAAGAAAATTCGGGTTTTACCATCGGAAAATTCGCCATATTTTTTCGGATAATATCGGGAGCATCTTTTGCGCCGGTTCTTCCTTTGTTTCGTTTTATGCCTTCATCTACGGCAAAACCATGAAGAACAAAATCGTTCTCCGAAATATTTCCGTAATCATTCTCTACGGAAACTTTTTGAAAAATACGATGATACAGCGGATTATCGCCGTCAAATCTTCCTTGCCACATTTTGGTTTGAAGTTTTAAAGTTGGTGATTTGTTATGATTAACTTTGTATTTTGCTAATGCATTGTTGGCTGTTTTTTTATTCTGCCTGCAATCTATATTCAAATTGTTCTTGTCCTATCGTTATTGTAGTTTTTAATTTTTCATATTGCTGCTCACCACCCTCCATTGTCGGAAGCATATCAATGTATTGCTCAATGGCGGCATTTATGTCGTTTAAACTTTGCTTGGATTTTACCCAATTTTGAGGACTAAAAATCGCATTATTTGGCAAATTCCTGTTTGATGCAACTCTCATAGCAGTATTTAGACATCGTCCTGTTGTTTTCACGATTTGATCTATCATTCCGTAAGTTTTTGCATTTTCCCAAGTTGTGTTTGGCGATGGGACTCTGTCTGATTTATTATTACCAATTGCAAAAATCATTGAAACTGCATACAAATGATGAAATGGAGCATAAGCCTTCATTGTTAGAAGTGTTTCATTCAAACCTAACGGATTTTTATCTGTCCAGTTTTTCATTATTTCCTTCATCCAGTTATTAAGTCCTTGAATATTTTCAGGTTTATAATCTCGTTTAAATAAAATCTCAAAATACTTATCAAATATTTTGGTCTCTCCATAGGATATGTTTGGTCTTTGAGAATGCCAAGCAATCAAATATTTACCAAGATCAGAAAGGTCGATAATAAAGTTTTTATCCTTTTCTGGCGGTGCAACTTCCCCTCGCTTTGTAATAAAATACCCTTGAGCATATTTTTGTTCAAATTGTCTTTTTAAATTTAAAACTCTCTTGTCATTACTTCGTAAATCTCTTGGTTTTACTGCGCTTTGAGAATTAGTGTTTATACTGATTAAATCCGCTCTGTCCCGTTGTGGAATTTCGTAAAACCTAAACAATACATAAGTTTCGTCCAATTTCTTTACTGTTTCGCTACAACTCTGAATAGTATTAAGCGACTGACAACCGTTAACAACACTTAGTCCGTAAAGTTTAAGTTTGTTATCTTTAAATTCCATTCGGTTGCAAATTGCCGTAATACCATTGTGAAAAAAGAAAAAATCTTTATGTTTATCACCCAAAATAGTTTGCCTAATTTTTTTGTTTACAGCATTACTTGTTCCTAAACTTTGTCTTACGTTCTTCTGAAAAAGTGAACCGTCTTTTATTCCTTGTATTTGAACGGCCTCTTTTAATGGAATAGCAGCAATTATTACTTGGGTTCCTGCAATTTCAACAGGCATATATTTGCTATCCGCCAAATTTAAAGTGTAATTAATTTGAGGATTGTCAGTTTCTAAAGCTAAATCATATCGTCTGTTAAGTTCTTCTTCATCAACCAACGAAATTATTGCATCAAAATCTTCGTTTTCAGAAATGTCAGCTAATTGCTTTTGAAAAGTTTCTAAGTCTTTAGTTGCGGAAGTTGTCAGTGAAGCAGTTGTAATAAGTTCAAAACAAACCTCATATTCGTCTTCAAATGCTTTTGCAACTTCTGAAAGTTTTCTTTGCAATTTTGGGTTTGCAACATTTTGAAGTCTAACTAAATCTCTAAGTTGTATCCAAGATGATAAAACTTCTCTTAATGGTTCCGCATCAACTTGTCCACTGGATAAAAATTTTCCTTGTATTATAAATACGGTTTGTTTGTCATCGTCAACTACGATTGCATCAATTTGTTTATCGTCAGCACCATCAGTAATTGCGTCTTTAGTTTGGTTTCTATCCTGCTTTAAAATGTTGAATAAATACCAAGCAACAAAACGCTGCCCGTCATTAGCAAAATTTTGGATGTAATAGTCAGCTTTTATTTCCTCTGAAATTTTCTCGTAAACAGTCATAAATTTAATGTGTTAATGTTCTGCGGGATATTTCATTAAAGAAATGATCTCCCACCTTTTAATATGTGAATTTAGGATTTTACCGATAATAATACCTCTATAAATTATTATTTTTCCCCGCAAAAGCAATCGCTGCTTCTTTTACCCACGAATTTTCCGCTTGTGCTTTTCTTTTGGTTTCGAGGCGTTTTTTGTTGCACGGTCCGTTTCCTTTCA